>CAJONA010000130.1 GCA_905235755.1 uncultured Clostridia bacterium | reverse complement strand
CGACGTATTCTCTCGGTTTTATCTGAACTACACAAGCGCTCAAGCGGCACGCTTGTCTGCTTCTTTTGGTGCTTTTCTTTCAGATAAAGAAAAGCACATCTCACTGTGCCGATGCGGCGCGAGAGAAAGAACGCGCGGCGCGGAAAAACGCGGCGCGCGAAAGGGCTTGCCGCGCCGCAAAAATGCTGTTTCCGAAAAGAAAAACTCCCGCTCGTTTGAGCGGGAACTTTTTTATGCCATTTTGTCGGCAAGCTGCGCGCCGCCGAGAATGTGAAAGTGCAGATGATGCACGCTTTGACACGCGTCGTCTCCGCAGTTTGAGATTATGCGGTAGCCGTTCGTTATGCCGGCATTTTTTGCGATGACGGGGATCTTTTCAAAAATATACGATATAGTCGCACTGTTCTTTTCGTCTATCTCGTCGGCGCTCCCGATGTGCTCTTTCGGTATGACGAGGATATGCACGGGCGCTTGCGGATTTATATCGTAGAACGCGAGTATCTTCTCGTCCTCGTACGCCTTTTTCGACGGGATCGAACCGTCGATTATTTTACAAAACAAGCAGTTTTTCATATTGCACCTCATATTTTCGATAATATTTCGGACACTGCGTCGAGCGCCGCGCCTACCTTTGACAGGTCTTTGCCGCCCGCCGTTGCGCTGTCGGGACGTCCGCCGCCTCCGCCGCCGCATATGGATGCGACTTCTTTGACGATCTTGCCTGCGTTCGCGCCGTTCTTTACGGCCTCCGCTCCGCAAGAGCATACAAAGTTCAGTTTTCCGTCGCTCATCACGGCGATGAGCGCGACAGACATAGCGTCGCCGGCCTTTATATCATCGCAAACGTTTCGCACCGCGTCGAGCGAGACGCCCTCGACTTCCGAGCAAACGAGCGTGAATTTGCCGACTTTTTTCGCATTTGCGGTTATGTCTGAAAGCCGGCTCTGCGCTATCTTTGACTGAAGCGACGCGATCTCCGATCTCGCCTCTTTCAGCTCCGCTTGAAGCGCCGCCGCGTGTTTTGAAATGTCGTTTTCCGTCGATTTCAGCTCTTTTGCCGTGTCGGCGATGAGCGCTTCTTTCTCGGCGTAGTAAGTAAGCACCCCAAGACCCGTCGTGCCTTCGATACGGCGAACGCCCGCCGCAACGGAAGACTCCGATATTATCTTGAACAGCCCCGCTTTGGCAGTGTTGTCAAGATGTGTGCCGCCGCAAAGCTCCGTAGAAAACTCGCCCATTTTCACCATGCGGACGGTCTTGCCGTATTTTTCGCCGAACAGCGCCATAGCGCCGCTCTTTTTCGCCGTTTCGATGTCGGTTTCCACCGTTGTTATCGGTTCGCCGAGCAGTATGTGCGCGTTCACCAGCGCCTCGACTGCTTTTATCTGTTCCGGCGTCATCGCCTCGAAGTGCGAGAAGTCAAAGCGCACGCGGTGTTCATCTACATACGAGCCCGCCTGCTCAACGTGGCTGCCGAGCACCTGACGGAGTGCCGCTTGGAGCAGGTGGCACGTCGAGTGATTGCGTTTGATCGCTTCGCGACGGGTTTTGTTTATCTCTGCGCGGACCGTGTCGCCCACAGCGACGTCGCCGTCGGCGAGAGTGCATATATGCGCGTAAACGCCGTCTGATTTTTTAGTGTCCGTGACGGTTATGAGAGTGTCGTTATCGTAAATGCAGCCGGTGTCGCCGACCTGACCGCCGCCTTCGCCGTAAAATACCGTCTTGTCGAGGATCAGCGTGCATTCGCCCTCCGTTACGCGTTCGACTGACATATCGTCGGCGATGATGCCGATGACCTTCGCCTCGCAGGTCACGTCGGTGTAACCGAGAAATTCAGTCTTTTCAAATTCCGAGAGAAGCGATTTTGACGTGTCGTTCCAGCCCGAAACGTTCGCTCTGGCGTCACGCGCGCGCTGCTTTTGATTCTGCATGAGCTTTTTGAACGATTCTTCGTCGATGACGAGCGACTTTTCAAGCGCTATCTCGCGCGTTAGATCGATCGGGAATCCGAACGTGTCGTAAAGTTTGAAAGCGTCCTCGCCGGAAATTATCTTTTTGCCGTCGAGAAGCGACTGGCGGATGACATTGGAGAGGATCGAAAGTCCCGCGTCGATCGTCGCGGCGAAGCGCTCCTCCTCGATGGACGTGATTTTCTGAATATAATCGAGCTTTTCGGTAAGCTCGGGATATTCGGACAAGTTTTCGTGCGCTACGACGGCGCAGATGTCGGACAAAAACGTGCCGGAAATGCCGAGCATCTTGCCGTGTCTTGCGGCGCGGCGA
This sequence comes from uncultured Clostridia bacterium, assembly GCA_905235755.1. GTDB lineage: Bacteria > Bacillota > Clostridia > Oscillospirales > CAG-272 > RGIG6816. The sequence continues at coordinate 2,701 of CAJONA010000130.1, read as the reverse complement.
AGCAAACGGCGAAGGACGTATCCGCGTCCCTCGTTCGACGGGATAACACCGTCGCAGATGAGGAACGTCGACGCGCGCATGTGGTCTGCGATGACGCGCAGGGAAATGTCTTTTTTCTTGTCTTCACCGTATTTTACGCCGGCTTTGTCGCTTATGGCTTTTATAATATTCTGTATTGTGTCGACGTCGAACATACTGTCAACGTCCTGCATCACGCAAGCGAGGCGTTCAAGTCCCATTCCGGTGTCGATGTTTTTTTGTTTGAGCTCCGTGTAGTTGCCTTTGCCGTCGCTCTCGAACTGCGAGAACACGTTGTTCCATATCTCCATATATCTGTCGCAGTCGCAGCCCGGGGCGCACGTCGGCTTGCCGCAGCCGTATTTTTCGCCGCGGTCGAAGTAAATTTCGGAACACGGACCGCACGGGCCGGAGCCGTGCTCCCAGAAATTGTCCTCTTTGCCGAGGCGAGTGATCCGCTCGGCGGGGACGCCTATCTTCTTGTTCCATATCTCAAATGCCTCGTCGTCGTCGATGTAGACGGACGGGTAGAGCTTGTCCTCGGGTATGGCGAGCCACTCGGGGCTTGTGAGAAATTCCCACGCCCACGGAAGCGCCTCTTCCTTAAAATAATCGCCGAACGAGAAGTTGCCGAGCATCTCGAAATATGTGCCGTGGCGCGCGGTGACGCCGACGTTTTCGATGTCGTTTGTGCGTATGCACTTTTGGCACGTCGTCATACGCGTGCGAGGCGGCTCGGCTTCGCCTGTGAAATATTTTTTCAGCGGCGCCATTCCCGCGACGATGAGCAGCAGAGACTTGTCTCCCTGCGGCACGAGCGGATAGCTTTTATGGCGCAGATGCCCCTTTGATTCGAAAAAAGACAAATATTTTTCTCTTATGTCGTTAAGTGATGTCCATTCCATGTTTCGACCTCTGTAAAAGTATAAAAAATCAGCAATTACCTCTATTATATTGCTATGTGGTGCAAAAGTCAATAAAAATTTTGAAAAATTAACAAAATTGCTCTTGACAACGGAAAAATATTGTGATACACTTGTATATTGCATTATAATGGCTCAAAATTTCGCCAATTTGAAGTCAAAGGCGTTGCGATAACGCCGAAATCGACGATTTTCGGCAGGAATTTTCGAGCAAAAACATAGTGTTCGCAAGAATGATCATGAGACAGAAAATTTAGTGAAACGGAGTGATTGTATTGAGAATCAAACCAAAGCAGCTCGGCAAAAACGTGAGGATGAACTTCGCAAGGATCGACGAGATCCTCGAAATGCCGGATCTGCTTGAAGTCCAGAAGAAGTCTTACAACTGGCTTATGGAAAAGGGAATAATGGAGGTGCTGAAAGACGTATCGCCGATCGTCGATTACTCGGACAACCTTGCTGTCGAGTTCGTCGATTACTCGCTCGATAAGGAACCGAAATATTCCGTATCGGAATGTAAAGCGAGAGGCGTGAACTACGCCGTTCCTTTCAGAGTCAAGGTGAGACTGACAAACAAACAGACGGGCGAAGTGCAGCAGCATGACGTATATATGGGCGATCTGCCGCTCATGACGGACGTCGGCACGTTCATCATCAACGGTGCAGAACGCGCCGTCGTGTCGCAGCTCGTTCGTTCTCCCGGCATGTATTATGCCGCCGCCGTCGACAAGACGGGCAAGGGCGTGCTCACCGCGCAGGTCATCCCGTACCGCGGCGCATGGCTCGAATACGAAACCGACATCAACGACATATTCTATGTGAGAATAGACAAAAACCGTAAAATACCGGTTACGATCCTTATTCGTGCGCTCGACGAATCCGCGTCCACGACGACCGGCGTTTTGGAACTGTTCGGCGACGATATAAAGATCAAGGCGACGCTTGAAAAAGACGGCATGCAGGCCGAGGCGGAGAAAAACGGAACGACCGCTTACGAAGAGTCGCTCAAAGAGATATATAAAAAGCTCCGTCCGGGCGAGCCGCCGCACGTTGAAAGCGCACAGATCCTGCTGAACAATATGTTCTTCGATCCGAAGCGCTATGATATCGGCGCTGTCGGCAGATATAAATTCGATAAAAAGGTCGCCCTCGGCAAACGTCTGAACGGAAAGACGCTGAGCCGCGCAGTCATCAACCCCATAACGGGTGAAGTCATATTCGAGGCGGGCAAGACGCTCAACTTTGACGAAGCAATGGCTATCGAAGACGCGGGCGTTAACGTCGCGTATGTCGACATCGGCGACGGAAAAGAAGTCAAAGTATTCGGCAACGGTATGGTGGATCCGAAAAAAGTGCTCGGGATCGACCTGCGCGAAGTCGGAATAAACGAAAAAGTCAAACTCAGCAAGCTGCTCTCGATGCTCGAAGAGGCCGGCGGAGATATTGAAGCCGTTAAAAAAGCGGCGGCGGACAACGCGGCCGAGCTTTCGCCGCGCCATATCACAAAGGACGACATTTTCGCTTCGATAAACTATCTCGTTTGTCTCTCGCACGACATAGGCACGACAGACGATATCGACCATCTCGGAAACAGACGTATACGCGCCGTCGGAGAACTTATCCAAAACCAGCTCCGCATCGGTTTTTCGAGAATGGACAAGAACATAAAAGAACGTATGATGATACAGGATCCCGACGCTCTCACTCCGCAGGCACTTATCAATATAAGACCTGTCACGGCGTCTATCCGCTAGTTCTTC
>CAJONA010000129.1 GCA_905235755.1 uncultured Clostridia bacterium | reverse complement strand
TTAAATCAGTGAAGAAAAACAGAGCCTAAAACCTCTCGCCGCGGCGCATAAAATCGGCAATATTTATATGGTAAATGCCATTTCTGTGCTGAATGAGAATGTCGGTCGTCATAACGTATTTCGGATAATTGTCTTTTATGGCTTCAAGCGCGCGGTATTCGCGGTCTTCGGTTTCTTTACTACCAAGAATCGAATATGCCACCTGAATATATGAGTAATTAAAATCATTCCCGCGAAGGATGAAGTCACATTCAAGCTTGCCTATCCTCCCGACGCTCACGGAATAATCAAGAGCTTTTGCATATACATATACAATATTCTCAAGAACGGGCCCGTAGTTTATTCTGTTGTCCGTGTTTTCGGAAAAGTAAAATCCGAGGTCGGCAAGATAATATTTTTTCTCGCCGTGGAGGGATTTTTTCGATTTCATATCAAATCGCGGACATTCGTAAATGATTTTTGCGTCGACGAGCGCTTTGACGTATTTTGATACAGTTGCTGCTGTTATCGGCGTACCGCCCTTTTTCAGTTCATCGCGGATATTGTTGATGCTCGTCGTCGCGCCGAAATTGTTTATGATGTATCTTCTGACTGTTTCAAATGTTTCTTTATTTTTGATTTTCAGCCGCTTGCGGATATCTTTCTCGAAAATTTCGTTTACAACGCCTTGAACATATCTGCGCTTATCCGCTAAATCGTCGATTTGTACCGCGCGCGGGAATCCGCCCTCGATGATATAATTGTTCAGTTCTGCCGCGGGATTCGGGTCGATATTCTTCCCATAAAAGCGCTTCATATCCTCGTATTCTTTGAAATCGAGAGGGAACATTTCAAATTCAAGATATCTGCCCGTCAGCTTTGTTACAAGTTCGCCGCTGAGCAGATACGAATTTGAACCGGTGATGAATATCGACCATCCGCCGTCTGTGCGAAATCCGTTTATGACCTCTTCAAAACCCACGACGTTTTGTATTTCGTCGATAAAGAGGTATTTTATTCCTTCTGCGGGACTATATTGTTCTATCAGCTTTTCCAAAGCGTCGGCTGTCTTGATGTTTTTATATCCGCGCTTGTCGAGGTCGAAATAAATAATATTCGTTTCCGGAATGCCGCGCTCTCGCAGTTCACCCGCTATTGTCTGCATAAGGCTCGACTTCCCGCACCGCCTGACGCCGGTTATGACTTTTATGATGTCGTCGGTATCGTAAAATCCACGTATCTTTTTAAGGTAATTTTCTCTTTTATATAGCTTCATTTTGACCTCCGATATTTACGTGTGTTATTATATCATATTTTTGCGTTAATGTCAAGTTATCGCGTATAAAATTTATCATCTATCATTTTTATGCTCGATAAATGCGAAAAATCACATTATAAAGTGAATTTTGTTTTGAATGACTATCCATATTCTCTTGTTCCACCCTACACTTTTCCGACGATTGTCGAAAATCCGGTCGGATTATTGGTACAAACAGAAAAACAAACTATGCTGTTTGCAGAATTACGGATAAAAATAAAACGAAAAAGCGAGCTTGAATTTCCGCTTTCAGCCATAATTGTGCCGATGTGCCTATATTAGTGATTCCCGAGCAGCATTTTTATGTTTTCCGAGTCCATTATTTCAAGCAGCAGCTTTATTCCGTCGGGGTGCCTGTCGATGACGTCGCCGAGGATATACAGCGTGTCATCGGCTTTCAGCTCTATCTTGCTCATAAGAGAGCGGTATCTTTTTGTGCTTCCGTGAATATCGGCAGTTATGTAAATCATTTTTTTCCTTCTCTCAAAAGTATTCCGCCATAGTGTTGTGGTATTTTACCTTGACGCCTGAGATTTGTCAAGAGGGCCGTGGAAAAAAGCCGAATAATATTAAAAAACAATTTTTTCTTTTAAATGATTGAAAAAATCAGCACTTTAATGTATTATATATTTAGACTTATATGGCGCCTATAAACAAAGGTATTTTATTGATATGGATATGACCGATAAGATCAAAGAAGAATTATTCAAACTGCAGGACTAAAAACGCGGTAAATATTGTTAAAAAGGAGAATAAATTATGACTAAAAAAGCGATTTTTCAAATAATTTCGTTTTTACTTTTGACGTGCATTTGTGTTTCTCTTGTCGGATGTAAGAATGACTCGGAAACTTCTTCAGATCCGAAGCGGGTCGAGAAAATAGTTGAGGAAATTGCGGTTGACTATGGCGCTTACGGCGCCGAGGCGGTGGACAGGGTAAGCGCCTTACTCGAAGAGCTTTCATCTGCAGACGCTGTCGCCGGAAAACGCATGAAAACGATTATGAATATGTGGATGTCGTCAGACCTCGGAAAGCCGATAAGCTATGACGTTCTACCCGACGGTCTGCCTGATACCGACGAGCTGTGCATTGTCGTTTTGGGATTTCAGTTAAATCCCGACGGAACAATGAGAGATGAACTGACCGAGCGGCTGACCGTTGCTCTTAGCAGCGCAAAAAAGTACCCGAAATCATACATTGTATGTACGGGAGGAGGGACTGCGGCGGAAAATGCATCGGCATCCGAAGCAGGTGAAATGGCAAAATGGCTTAAAGAGCAGGGTATTGACGAAAAGCGCATTATTGTCGAGGATAATTCAATAACAACGGCGCAAAATGCGATATTCACATACGATATTCTTACGTCGCTTTATCCGTCGGTTAAGAAGCTTGCGATCGTTTCGAGCGATTACCATATCGCCACAGGCGAACTCCTATTCAAAGCCGAGGCAATACTTCGGGCAAATGCGCCCGGAAATGAGAAGCTGGAAGTAATATCAAACGCCGCATGGAAGGCTCCGTCGGGAACGCTTTCGACAATGTTTCAGGCGGGTGCACTGATAGAATTGTTTGGCGATGTCAAAACCGCGTTCGATATTTATTACGATAACTATGATATCCACGAACTGCCACCGCTGAAATGAGTAATTAAATCAAAAGAAGGCGATTCAAAAGGCGATCGAAAGTTACCGCGGTTATCCGGACGGAGAATCGGCACGATATAATTGCAAAATAAAAGTTTGAGGCACTATGTTACATATCAGAAAAGCGGCGATAACCGATTTTGATCGGATAACGGAGATATATCACCACGCGCGGGAGTTTATGATAAAGACGGGCAATCCGAGTCAGTGGGGACGTATTTATCCGACGCATGAAATGATGATCGACGACATAAAAAACGAGCGTTGCCACGTCATTTTCGATGACTTTGGCATTCACGGCGTTTTTGCGCTCTTTTACGGCGACGACCCGACGTACGGTTACATCGAGGGCGGCAAATGGCTGAATGATGAGCCGTATGTCACTATCCACAGAATAGCGAGCGACGGCGAGGTTCGCGGCGTTTTCAAATGCGCCGCCGACTTTTGCAAGAGCATCTCGTCGAGCGTTCGGGTCGACACTCACGCCGACAATAAGATAATGCAGAGAGCGGTCGAAAAGGAGGGCTTTGTCAAATGCGGCATTGTCTATGTCCGCGACAAATCCCCGAGAATAGCATATCAATGGACAGATTCTAAAATATAAATGTAAATTTCCCCTTGACTTTTCCGAAAGTGTGTGGTATTGTGTTGTGCTAACGGGAGGTACAACGTAATGATAAAACCACAAAAAAACAATCAAAAACAAAGACAGCGGCTATGTTTCCGAGCTCGGAAGCATAGCCGCTTTTTTACTGAGTTTTTTGAAGCTGATTTATACTTATTGCGCATATTATTTTTTCTCAACAAATTCAATTACCTGACGCAAATCATAAATCGTCCACTCATCTCTGTCTTTTTTGGTTCTGTCAAGAAAAAACGATGTAAAGCCCAGCGTTCTTGCACCGTCGGCCTCTTCTTTTGTGTCATCGACATAAATGCTTTCCTCTGCAAAGACATTTTGCGTTATAAGTGCTGCTTTGTAAATAGCAGGGTCCGGCTTTCCGACGCCGACAAGCGAGCTTGCGGTAAATGACGTAAAATAATCGGAAATGCCGAGTTGTTGCAAAGAATATTCAAGAGAGGGCGACGTATCGCTTATCACTCCCATTTTGAAGTTATGTGATTTGAAATATTCCAAAACTTCTTTTACCTCGGGGAACAATATTCTGTCCCCGTTGCACCATAATTCATCAAATAAAAGTTCCGCCCTTTTCTCTATGTCATATGTCACGCCCTC
>CAJONA010000128.1 GCA_905235755.1 uncultured Clostridia bacterium | reverse complement strand
TCGAAGCGAGATAGCACGACCAGTCCATGCCGTCTTTGCCGCAAGATATATCTTCGGTTGTCGCTTTTATTATGCACCAATATTCATTCGACGACTTGTTGAGCGTTGTTGTCAGCGTTGTTTCGGGTATGTATTCTACAGCTTTCGTTTCATCGTTGAAATAGCAGAAAACATCATTCTTGCTGTCCCAAAGGATCTCGTTCTGTGTTGCGGACGCGTTGATCTTCGATACGTCGTAGCCGAACTTTTCAGCCGCGTCGAGCGCTGACTGCATTGTCGTATGTTTGCCGTTTACGGCGCTGTCGGACACAAGAGCCGTGTTGAGGTTGTGGATAAGTTGTGTATCAGACGATACGTTTGCTCTCTTGATAAGGTTTGAGAACGTGGGAATAAGCACCGCCGCGAGTATCGCAATAACGGCGATGACAACAACGAGCTCCACTATCGTAAAGCCCTTCTTATTATTTTTATACATAAAATAAAATTCTCCTTAAAATAAATAAATATAGTTATAGATTATTAAAGTAAGAAGAATTATATTTAACACCGCATCACGCAGTTTTGTCTGAATATTTTATTCGCCCGTAAAAGCGTAACTTTGCCGTTCGCATATCCGTTGTCGGCGCGCTTGATACTCCTGTGATATTTCAATCTGCGGGATATCACGTATCTGACAACGCGAACGGTAAAAACAAAGCTTATGCAGACAGCGAGCACGCCGAAGATCATTTCCATGACCATAAGCGAGCTTATCATTCCGCCTGCGGCGGTGACGATAGCCTCGTGCATCGCCGTATAAGTAACTTCGCCGAAAATGTTTGCTATCGCGCTTGCGATTTGATTATTATCCTGCGCGAACAGCACGAAAAAGAGCACGACCGTGAATGCCGCCGCGTGTAACAGCTTGGCAAATTTAAATCTTTCCCCGCTGCGCTCAAAATATATCGAGATCAAAATGTTGACGATAATGTATGTAAAAAGCAATGCCACGGTGCGCCCTCCTTTCCGAGATGTGATAAATATTCATTGTCAGTATATCACGCTTTTCCGCGTTTGTCAACACCCGAATGTTGAGTTTTCGCCGTTTTTCGCGGCAAAACGCAAAAAAATAATAAAAAAAGAAAAAAACTCTTGCAATATATTTTTTATTGTGTTATAATTAACAAGCGCACACGCCTGCGCATATAATTAAATGTACACGGCACCATAGCCAAGCGGTAAGGCAGAGGTCTGCAAAACCTTTATTCCCCGGTCCGATTCCGGGTGGTGCCTCCAAAAGAAAAGCCCGACATTGTCGGGCTTTTCTTTTGGAGGCGGTATCTAAGGCGCGGAACGGCAGCGCAAGCGGCGCTTCGGGTGCGTTTTGTCCCTTTACAATCCGGGGAATTTAAATATAATTAAATCAGTGGTTTTCAAAACCTGCGGAAAGGAGTTTTGCGGTGGATATAGGTAAGACAATAGCCAAGCTGAGAACGGCAAGCAATATGTCACAGCAAGCGCTCGCCGACTCGCTGTTCGTTTCAAGAGACCTTGTATCAAAATGGGAAAACGGCGCGAGGCGTCCCGATTATCCGACAATAGAGCGCATCGCCGAGGTTTTCGATGTCCGGCCTGACGATATCTTAAAAAAAGACGAGTATCTTTTTGAGGAGCTTGCAGAATGTATTCCCGCCGATGTCGAAATATCCGAGGAAAAGCTGACCGATATTCTGAATGTTTTTTTGAAAAAGCTTCGTCCGGGTGAGGCAGATATATTTATACTGCGCTACTACCACTTAAAGAGTGCGGCAGAGGTCGCTTCCGCTTACGGAATAAAAGAAAACCACGTCAGAAGCAGTCTTTCGAAAACCCGCAAAAAGCTGAAAAAGTTTGTAAAGGAGAGCACATTATGAATGCGAAAAAAACATTCAACGCCATATCGAAAATCGATGACGATCTGATCGACAGAAGTTTGAACCGAAAAGCGCATACAACGAAATCGAAAGGTGTATGGCTTCGCTTTGGGGCAATCGCGGCTTGCTTAGCCGTTATCGTGACCGCAATCATCGCTCTGCCGAAACTGCGAGATCCGGGAGACAATCCGAGTAATGATGTCCCGGCGATCTCCGTTATAAAAAGCGGAAATACAATTACCGGAAAACAGATAATTGTGTACGGAGATCCTTCATCGGCAAATGTAGGATTTGCGGATATGATCGCGCCGTGCTTTCATATACAGACTGTCATTGAAGCCGAAGTCGTCGAAGTACTGCCCGATACTTATTATTATGCAGCTTCGGATTATCAACCGTACCACGTTGCGAAATTACGTGTAATCGATCAAATTCGGGGAAACGGACTTCCCGAGGAAATATATATGCGCTATCCCTTTTATGACACAACGGTGTTTGATGGGTACGAGCGTTTTATTATGTCTCTTACGCAAGTGGGAATAGACAATTACGCGCTTATAAATGAAACTCAAAGCAGAGTAGATTATTTTCCGAATATGTTTATAGTTTTCACAGGAGACATAGGGTACGGTTCTGTTATCGCATTTAATGACGGAAAAGTAGATGATAGCTTTTGGGAAAAGACCGATTATCTTGTTTCAAAGATTCCCAGAGGAAAAAAGTTGTTTGAACAATTGTTAGACTCACCAAGGTCAGAATTCTATCCCGCCACGAGAAACACAACGATCGGAAAGGTAAAATCCAATATCGTCCAACTTGCAGCCGACAAAGAGAATTGGCACGTTTCAACCAATATATATAATTACGTTACCGCAGATGACGTTTTCGTTTCGGACGAAGCAAAGGAAATAAGAACTTATTTGGAACCGAGCGAAACAAATGTATTTGTTTGCTATCTCACACTTAGTGAAGAGCGTGTAATTGCAGAGTACACGCGCATTATCAACGGCTTCGGAACCGATGAGGTAATTCTTATCAATGGGTATGACGGCGAAAACGGCAACGTGAGCAAAAGCGAAGTGACCTATACAGAAGAAGACCTTGCTCAAATCCCCGACATCGGCGAAGCTCTCGCTGCTATCAATTTGTCCGAGCTTGAAGCACCGCATATTGAGAGCTCGGAAGGAATGAAACTCGTATATTCAAACGCATCCGGTATTTACCGCAATATCGACGGAAACGTCTACGGAATTATCCGTGTGATATGGTGTTACAAATCCCCTTATCATAAAAATGCCTATCTGGCAGACGATATGTATTATTTGTACGATGAGGACGGTAACGGCTCGATCATCGAAAGAGATGAATTGAAAGAAATTATCGGCGACGATATTTTTATTCAAAGTTTTCCCCGGGGCAGCGCGTTTGCCGTGTTATTATGATGTTTTTTATGAGGCAAACATCTTTTCCGATCATAAATCACAAAACGACGCGCCGCGCAAGCGGCGCGTTTTTCTCCCTTTTTTTATCTGCCTTTACATTTATTTTCTCTTGATTTGTTTGGATTTATAGTATATAATTGTGTTGTACCCAAAAAGACGGATTTTTTGTTTTTTTGTGTCGTAAAAGGATATGCCGGCTTTCCTTTGAAATATTTTATTTTTCAGGGGGAAAAGTTATGAAAAAAACATCAAAAGCCGGATCTGCGTCCAAAAATAAATTTGGCAAAGTATTCCTGTGCATCGTACTGGCGGCGGCGCTTACCGCCCTGCTCTGCTCGTGCACGGTGGACGAGCTGCTCGAAATAGCCGACAGCGTCGCACGCGAGTACTACGCGTCGGAACGCGCCGCGCAAAGCGCGACCGAAGAGATCATCGCGACAGAAGCAACGACAGAGCCGACAGAAGCGACGACAGAGGCGACGACTGAAGCCACGACGGAGGAAATAATACCGACTGGAACGTCGTTTGCAATGCCGTTCGCCGACAAAGCGCACGGCGGCGTCAATTACTCCGTAACGCAGTACTTCTCTTCAACTCACGGCGGCATCGACTTCGGCGTGTACTGGGGAACGCCGATCCTCGCCGCGACCGACGGCAAAGTCGTGTACGCGTATAACGACGGCGACATATCGAGCACGTCGGGCGATCTGAGGTGGACTTACGGCACGTTCGTCGTCGTGGAAAGCACCGACGGCATGTACCGTACATATTACGCTCATATGCGGTCAAAGACAGTCAACGTCGGCGACACGGTAAGGCAGGGGGATATCGTCGGGTACTGCGGCAACACGGGG
>CAJONA010000127.1:1160-5363 GCA_905235755.1 uncultured Clostridia bacterium | reverse complement strand
CTATCATCGAGCGGATGATATCGAACAGTATTTTCTTCACCTGCTCGGGATCTTTGATGTTGTCCGTCTTTATCCTGTCACGCAGAGTGTCGAGTATTTCCATAGTCGTTTCAACTCCGACGTCAGACGTTATAAGCAGTTCTTCAAGCTCGTCCATAAGGTCCTCGTCGACGCGCCTGAAATTTTTGAATATGTTGTTTATTCCATCGGAAAGAGCCGCTTTCGTTTTAGCGAGCCCGTTTTTCAGTTTTTCAAAAAAGCCCATATTTTATCACCTTTATTTGATCTCGGCGCCTATCTTCGACTCTATCTCCGAGACGTCGATAGACAGTATCTGCGACACGCCCTTTTCCTGCATCGTCACGCCGTAAAGCCGTTCCGCCGCCTCCATAGTGCCGCGGCGGTGCGTTATAAGCACGAACTGCGTGCGGTCGCAGTATTTCTGCACATACTCGGCGAACTTGTCCACGTTCATCTCGTCGAGCGCGGATTCTATCTCGTCCATTATGCAGAACGGAGCCGGATTTGCTTTTAATATCGCAAAGTACAGCGCTATCGCAACGAATGCCTGCTCGCCGCCGGAAAGCAGCGACAAGCTCTTGACAACTTTGCCCGGAAGCGCCACGTTTATCTCGATCCCGCTTTCGAGTATATTCGACGGATCGGTTATCTTTATCTCGGCGTGGCCGCCGCCGAACAATTCGACAAAGACGTTGTTGAAATTGACGTTTATCTCGTCTATCGTGCGCGAAAAATCCTCTTTCATACGCTCGTCGAGCGAACTTATTATCTTCTCGAAATCGGCCCTCGACTTGTGCAGATCGTCGATGTGCGTCGAGTAGTATTCGTATCTATCTTTGACCTCGGCGTACTCCTCTATAGAATTGACGTTCACGTTACCGAGCTGGCGCATGATGTTTTTGTACTTCGTCTGCATCTGCACCGCCTCCGAGCGAGCCTCGGCTGTTATCTTCTCATAGCCGAGCGCACTCGCGGCGCTGTATGTAAGCTCGTATGTATCCCACAAAAATCCGACAAGCGTGTCTTGCTTTTCGAGCAATTGAGCGTGCGTTGAGTCGAGCTTTGTATAGTTTTCAAACGAAAGCTCCCTTTGATGCGCGGCGTCGCTCTGCTTTGCGCGTATCTCTCCGAGCCGCTTTTCGAGCCTGTCGCTCTCGGCGGCAATGTCGTTCTTCTTGGCTTCGAGCGCTTTTTTGTCTTCGAGCGCCTTGTCGCGCTGCCCGATGTAATGCGCTATATTTTGCCTGTTGTCCTCTATCTTTTGTTTGAGGTCGGCGGCGGTCATCCGCTCGTTGTCGAGAGATTCGCTTTGCGCGTCGAGACGAGCCTTCGCTTCCTTCACGTTCTCGCTGCCGATCTCATAGAATTTTTCCTCTTTCGCAAACTCTATGTCGAGTTCGGCGCGCTTTGCGCGGAGCCGGTCGGCGTCGAGGGAAAGCGCGTGCTTCTCATCTTCGAGTTCGGAAATACGGCGCGTGAGCTCTTCCTGTTTGTCGCGGCATTCGCTCTCTTTTCTGATAAATTCTTCGACGCTCTCGCCGTCCTTTTTGGCACGGACGGTTATTATGCTCTGCTCATCGGCGAGTTTTTTCTTCGACTCCTCGATGACGGCTATGTTGGATTTTATGACCTCGATCTGCGTCATCTCCGCGTCGTGAAGCGTTTTGAGAACGGACGCCGAGCCGAGCACGACGCTCTCCTCTTTTTTGAGAGCATCCTCATCCTCGCTTAGTTTCACGAGTTTTTCTTCGACGCCCGCGGAGCGTTTTTCGAGTTCTTTCACCTCGTCGCCGAGCTTGTCGATCTGCACGCGGCGCGACAGCATTCCGCCGTCGGCGGAAAGCGATCCGCCCGTAAACGATCCGCCCGCGTTGACCACCTGACCGTCGAGCGTTACAACTTTGAATTTGTAAGACGTCGCCGATGCGATGGACGCTGCGTCGTCGATATTGTCGCAAACGATAACGCGCCCTACGAGCTGCTTTATTATTCCGCCGTATTTTTCATCGGCTTTGACGAGCTCGCTCGCCACGGCTATAAATCCCTTTTGCGAAGCGATGTTTTCCTTGACCGCGTCAAGCTCGCGCCCCGACATCGTCGATATCGGATACAGCGTCGCGCGGCCGGCGTTTTTCTTTTTGAGATATGCTATGACGGTCTTTGCGTCGTTTTCCGTCTCCACTACGATGTTTTGCAAGCTCGCGCCGAACGCGACCTCTACCGCGCGGGAGTATTTCTGTTCGACCTCGATAAGTTTCGATACGGGGCCGTACACCGTCGCCGCGTTGCCGCGTGCGTCGACTATCTTTCCGGCCTTATGCTCGTTGACGATAAAGCGCACGGCGCTCGAATAACCGTCGAGCAGTTCTTCCATACGCACAAGGTTTTGTATGCGGTGCTTGCGCTGTGACACATCGAGGAAAAGGCTGTTCTTTTCCTCGGCAAGCTCGCGGCGGCTGTTCTCTATCGCCAGACGCCTCTCGTCGAAAGAGTCGAGCTTGTCCTTTATCTCGTCCGTCTTTTTGTCGTAGTCGGCTATTTTTTTCTCCGATTGCGCGATCTTTTCTTTGTAGAGCGCGATGTCGCTCTCGTGCTTTTCTATCTCATACAATATCTCGGCGCTCTTGCCCTCGTGCGACTCCTTCTGAGTCTTTGCGACGGACGCGGCGACTCTCGCCTCGACCTCCGACGCCCTCGCGGCCGCGAGCATTTCTTCCGTCTCCGTGATCTGAGCGGCGCTGTTTTCGATTTCCGACATGATCTGAGCGAGTTCTTTTTCGCAGTCGGATATCTTATCCGAGATATCGGCTTTGTTCTTTTCCGCGACGGCGAGCTCGCGCGCCATATTTTCGTAATTTTCAAGCGCCGATTCGTAGAGCTTCGTTTCGCTTTCGAGCTTTGTCCGCGTGCTTTCCGCCATTTCCGAGTAATGCGCGTTCGACGTCTCGGCGACTCTTATCTCCGATTCCGCCGCGCTCGCTCTCGCGCCCGCTTCGCCGATGTCGATTATGTTCTGCTCGCTGTCCGCCTTGCTCTGCATGAGCGCGTCGTATGTCGAATCGTTTTGCATGTCGAGTGTCGCTATCATATCGTCGACCTTGTCGAGTTCAGCCTTTGACAAAACGAGTTTTGCCGCAACGTCGTCGACCTTTTCCTTCGCCGCGTCTATATCGAATAGCGCAAGCGCGATGTCGATGGCCTTTTTCGATTCGTATATTTCGAGATATCTTCTCGCTTTTTCCGCTTCTTTTTGGAGCGGGACCACCCTGCTTTCAAGCTCGCCGAGGATTATCTCCGCGCTCGAAAGGTTGGTGTTTATCTGATCGAGCTTGCGAATAGCGTCGACCTTCTGATGACGGTATTTCGCAATGCCCGCCGCTTCCTCGAATACGGCGCGGCGCTCCTCGTTTTTTTGCGAGATTATCTCGGATATCTTGCCCTGACCGATGATAGAATACCCGTTCTTGCCGAGTCCCGTATTCATAAACAGCTCCTGCACGTCGCGGAGCTTGACCTGCTTATGATTTATGAAATATTCGCCCTCTCCCGCGCGGTAATAGCGGCGCGACACCGATATTTCGTCGTAATCCGCCATGGATTCTATGCGCATTCCGTCGCTGCCGGAATTGTCGAACGTCACCGTGACCTCGGCGTAGCCCATCGGACTGCGTTTTTGCGATCCCGAGAAGATGACGTCCTCCATTTTAGAGCCGCGCATGCTCTTTGTGGACATTTCGCCGAGCACCCAACGCATAGCGTCCGATATATTTGATTTTCCGCTGCCGTTCGGTCCTACTATAACGGTAACGCCCTCGTCGAACGATATGACCGTCTTTTCGGGAAATGATTTAAAGCCTTGCATTTCAAGCGTTTTCAGTCGCATTTATTGTCTTTCTCCTGTGTGATTATTTTTACGTTGAAGCCCGAAACGGAGACGTCGGGCTTTATCTTGACGGAACGGAGGCCGTGCTTATCTATAAAATATTTTTTGTTCTCGCCTCTTTGACCGACCGCCTTCGAGACGTTCTTTTCGCTGACGAGTATCTCTATGTCGCGCGCGCCGGACGGTATTTTTTCATCTATTATCTCGCGGTAAAGGCGCGAATAGCATATTTCGCCGATGGCGGGGTGGTACGTCTTTGAATAGACATTGTTTTCGTCAAGCACGCCGTCGGACGATTG
>CAJONA010000127.1:0-1148 GCA_905235755.1 uncultured Clostridia bacterium | reverse complement strand
GCACAAATTCGCGGAGCGCGCCGACGGTGCGCCCGATGAGTTCGTCCTCGTCCGGCATTTTGTACTCGCCGCTCTGTGCCATTTCGCACAGTCTCGTGCCGTAAAATACGACGGTGGGATATATTCTCGCGCCGTCGCAAAGCTCGCATATCCGCTTTGCCGTGTATATGTCGTCGTCGACGCTCGACGACGGCAGCCCCGTCATCATCTGACCGATCAGCTCAAATCCGTACTTTTTTATCAGTCGGCACGCGCTTTCGGCGCACTCGACCGTGTGCCCGCGCTCCGACGCGATAAGAACGTCGTCCCTCATACTTTGAAGCCCGAGTTCTATCGTTTTGACGCCGTATTCTTTCAATATCGTCAGTATCTCGTCGTCGATATAATCGGGGCGCGTCGACAGCCGCACCGACGAGACTCTTCCGCTGTCGATATATTTTTTCGCTATGCCGAGAAGATATATCATGTCGTCGCGCGGTATGCCCGTAAACGAGCCGCCGAAGAACGCTATCTGCACCGTTTGCGAAGCGGCTGCTGTTTCAAGCGCCGTCGATATCTCGCGCTCTACCGCCGAAAGATCGGCGTGTTCATGCCCCGATATCTTCTTTTGATTGCAGAATACGCACGCGTGCGGGCAACCGAGATGCGGGATGAATATCGGTATATTTATATGCTCTTTCATCAATTTTCAAAGTACATAAGCGCCTGCTCCGCCGCCGCCTTTTCAGCCGCTTTTTTGCTCGCGCCCGAGCCGTGCCCCATGACGTTGTTTTCGACGAGCACGTCACATTCAAAATGCTTGTTGTGATCGGGCCCCGATTCCGACGTTATGACGTATTTCGGCGTTTCTCCGCCGCCGCGCTGGACTATCTCCTGAAGTTTTGATTTCGCGTCGGAGAATTTGTTTTGCGTCACGGTGCGCTCGACTGTTTTTTCGGCAAACGGCAGCACGAAATCGCGCGCCGCTTCTTTTCCGCCGTCGAGATATATCGCCGCCACGAGCGCTTCGAACGCGTCTTCGAGATTTGTGCGGCGCTCGCGCCCGCCGAGAATCTCCTCACCGTTGCCGAGAAGCAGATATTCCCCGAGCCCGATGCTGTTTGAAAAGCCCGCGAGCGCCTCGCTGTCGATTATCTCGCGCCGCATGG
>CAJONA010000126.1 GCA_905235755.1 uncultured Clostridia bacterium | reverse complement strand
ACGAATCGCCCGTGAAATACATCAGCAATCAACCCGCGTGC
Source organism: uncultured Clostridia bacterium (assembly GCA_905235755.1). Lineage (GTDB taxonomy): Bacteria > Bacillota > Clostridia > Oscillospirales > CAG-272 > RGIG6816. The sequence goes on along the minus strand of CAJONA010000126.1, from coordinate 5,234 downwards.
CGATAACGACAAAATTTTTTCCTATGTGGCGCGCGCTCACTTCCGGCTTGAACTCGACGGATCTTTGCCGTTTTCGCCGGTAAATTTTGCGGAGCAAAATTTAGAAACCAAAGGAGCTGTGCGACGACGTTGTAGGGGTTCCCCGACGCGAACTTGAGAGCGTTGGGGGTTCCCGTTTCAGGCGAGGGCGAACAATGGATTCTCTCGGCTTTATCTGCAAATAACAGCGCTCAAGCGGCACGCTTGCGCGCTTCTTTTCGCACTTTTCTTTCGCGTAAAGAAAAGTGCATAGAGTCTGCGCCGATGCGGCGCAAAAAAGCGCCGCGGAAAAGACGGGCGCGATTTTTGAACATGAAAAAGCCGCTGATCTCTCAGCGGCTTCTTGAATTTTTCATTTCAGATTTCCTTTTTTGTATTCGGAAGCGTACGAATAAACAATCTTAATATCGTACTTTTCCGCAAGGAACGCCTCAAACTCATCGACGGAGGCGCCGCTGCCCGAGCTCCAGAGCTCTTTATACAGCTTGTCGTAAATATCGTCGTAAACCTCGGGATAATCAAACGGGCTCTTGAAATAGATGTCGTCGTCCTCTTTCGTCAGCTTTACTATCTGATAACCGAACACGTGCATTATCGGCTCTGTCGAAAACTCGCCGATATCGAGACTTAACAGCTGATTTTTCAAATACGCCTCGTTGTTCATATTGACGTAGTAATACCACGCGTCATAAAGTTTGCCGTCGGTTTCATTCGCATATTCGGGAAGCTCGATCCCGAGATTTGCGCAATATTCGTCGATTATCTTTTTGTTCTCTTCGAGAATTTTATCAAGATTTTCAAAGCCGCTGAATTCCGACTTCTTTCTTGAGACGACCGTTGAATACGCCTTTGCCATCGACGTGCCCCTGCTGTTATCAATGGCTTCCTGCTTTACCGTTTCAAAATCTGCGCCGGCTTTAAGCTCGTCGATGTATCTTTGCGCCTCTGCCTTAGCGTCTGCCCAGACGGAAGCGTCGCCTGTGAGATTCAGCGGGACGATAACCATAATGTTGTCAAAGTAATATGACGGCACCTGAAGATACTCGCCCGCGTAAAGCTCCCAGTATTCCTGTATCATCTCGTCTGTGACGCCGTACTTGCTCATTATATATCTTTCGAGCTCGGCTGAAACAAGCTGAGATTCCGCATATTCGTAAATAAAATCGTCGGAAACTTCAAACACGGTCTTCCAGTATTCGTAGCCGCCTTGCGAGGCGAACGTTTTGCTCTCGTCGATCTCGCTTATAACGACTTGCGCATATTGATTTATTTTCTCCTCGGAGAACGTCACAAGCCCCTCCGATTCGAGAAGCGCTTTGAACGCCTTTATCTTCACGACGTAATTTGTCGCCCTGTCAAGCGTATTGAACAGCTCCGCCTTCGGATCGTCGGCGCTCATTATGTCCGAGTAATACATGTGATACATATAATTTCGCCAGTCGGTGATGTCTTTTTCATATATCTCGCCGCCTGTGTACGTCGCAAGAAGCTCACCCTTGTCCTCTTCGGGATCGCCCCCGCACGAGATGAGACCGGCGCACGCCGCGATGAGCGTCGCCGCCACCACGGCAAACACGACAGTTTTCTTTAAAAATTTCATTTCTGCACCGCGCACTCGGCGCGTTCCTTTCTTTTTTTAACGCGGAATTTGCCGACGACAGCTCAGTCGTCCGCGTCCTCGTCGCTTATCTCACAGGAGAATTCCTCGCCGCAACTCGGACATTTGATCTTGTCGAAATCCATCGTTTCGTCAAGGCAAACTTCCTCTCCGCAATTCGGGCATTCGACGCATACAACCTCGTCCGGGCAGTCCTCGCACGGATCGTAATAGTCGTCATCGTCGTCGCCGTAAACTTCGTCTTCGAGCAGAGCGAGGTCGTCGTCGAGCTCGTCTGTATAGCCTTCGAGATATTCTATTCTCTCTTCGTTGTCGCTGACCGTAAGCGCGATCTCGTCGAGCACATCGACTATCGCGTTGATGACTTTCGTTTCGGGTTTGTCGCCGTCGAGCCCCAACCCTTCGATAAGTCCTTTGATATATGCGACCTTTTCGGTTATAGTCATAGTTTTGTCCTCTTTCTTAAATAATAATCACGCTTTGCCGAGATATTCGCCGGTCCTCGTGTCGATCTTTATCATCATGCCGTTGTCGATAAAGAGCGGGACTTTGATCTCCGCGCCTGTCTCGACCGTCGCCGGTTTTGTCGTGCCCTGAGCCGTGTTGCCGCGAACGCCGGGTTCTGTGTGCGTTACTTCGAGCTCTACGAATGTCGGCGGCTCAACCGAGAACACGCTACCCTTGTACGAAACAAGGCGGCACATCATTTCCTCTTTGACAAACTTGAAGTTGTCGGGGAGATTTTCTTTTGAAACGGGCGTCATCTCGAACGAGTCCATATCCATGAAATAATAGAGGTCGCCGTCGTTGTAGCTGTACTGCATATCGCGGCGCTCTATGATAGCGTCCTGGAATTTGTCGGTGGGGCTGAAAGTCGTCTCTGTCACAGCGCCCGTGATGACGTTGCGGAGCTTCGTGCGAACGAAAGCCGCACCCTTGCCCGGTTTCACGTGCTGGAACTCGATGACCTGCATTACGTTGCCGTCCATCTCGAAAGTTATACCGTTTTTAAAATCGCCTGCAATTACCATAAAATCTTTCCTCCAAAGAATACAAAATTTATTTCATAATTTATTTTACATTATGTTTGTTAAAATATCAAGACTTTTTTGATAAATTTATATGTTTTATCACAGCTCGATGAGAAATTTCGGGCTTTTTGTTATTCCGACGACGCCTTTTTCCGTAACTTGTATCATATCTTCGATGCGAACGCCGTACATTCCCTTTATATAAATGCCCGGTTCAACCGTTACAACGTGGCCGACTTCGAGTACCGATTTGCACGACGGAGAGAAACGCGGCTCCTCGTGGATATAAAGTCCTACGCCGTGCCCCAGCCCGTGACCGAAGCAGCCCTTATATCCGGCGTTGTCGATCATGTCGCGCGCGACCTTGTCGACGTCGGAGCAGATGACTCCCGCCTTCGCGTAATCCATGGCGGAGAGCTGTGCTTTCAGCACCGTCGAGTAGACGTCTCTCATTTTCGCGTCGGCCTTGCCGATGCAGACGGTGCGCGTCATATCGGAGCAGTAGCCGTTATAAACGCAGCCGAAATCCATCGTCAAAAAGCCCTTTTGTAGTTTTTCCGCGCTCGGCACGCCGTGCGGACGGCTCGAATTTGTGCCGGATACCGCTATCGTATCGAAGCTCGGGCGCGTCGCGCCGAGACGTTTCATCCTGTATTCGAGCTCGGCGGCGACCTCGATCTCCGTCATTTCGGGCGAGAGCACCTTCAAAAATTCGGCGAATGCGCGGTCCGTTATGTCCTGCGCCGCGCGTATCGACGCCATCTCTTCCTCGTCTTTGTATATGCAGAGCTTTGACACAACGCCCGACATCGGAACAAAGTTCACCTCGGGGTACGTTGATTCCAGCCGCGAAAGCTCCGCCGCCGTTATCTTTTCGTCCTCAAAACCGACGGTCTCTATGTCCTCGTCGGCGATGATCTTTTTGATATGCGTGCTGACCTTGCCCTCCGGCATGACGACGCTGACGCCGACGGCCTCTTTTTCCGCCGCTTCTATGTAGCGGAAGTCGGCGTAGAGCGTGGCGCTGTTTCTTGTGACGAACACAGTGCCGTCTGTCGAGTGGAATTTTGTGAGATACAGGCGCGTGCATTCGTCTGTTGTGATGAATGCGTCGATGCCTTCGGGCATCGCCGCGCGAAGTTTTTCGGGTCTTGTCATAGTCACCTCGTGAAAATATGTAAAAATTTAAAAATTGTTTTTTCTTGATTTCTCGCTTTTCCTTTTCGCGCGACGTGCGCAAGGCTCTTTTCCGCGCCGTGCGTATTTCTCGCGCCGCGTTCTTTATCGCGCCGCATCGGCGCGGACTCTATGCACTTTTCTTTGTCTGAAAGAAAAGTGCCAAAAGAAGCAGACAAGCGTGCCGCTTGAGCGCAAACGAGCCGCAGATAAAGAGAAAAGTGTACGTTGTTTTGCTCCCCGTCTAACGTTGTTTTGCTCCCCGTCTAAAGCGTCGCCGCACGGCGTCTCCGCTTTTTAATTTTGCACGGCAAAATTAACCGCCGGAACCACGCAAAAGGGCGTTGCAACTAAAACCGTAGTTTCAAACGCGCGCTACATAAGATAAATTTTTGCTGTTATCGGCACACGTTTCACTTCCGGTTTGAACTCGACGGATTTTTGCCAGTTTTCGCCGCGGTAAATTTTGCGGAGCAAAATTTAGAAACCAAAGGAGCGGTGCGACGACGTTTCAGGCGAGGGCAAACGACGTATTCTCTCGGCTTTATCTGCACTACGCAAGCGCTCAAGCGGCACGCTTGCGCGCTTCTTTTCGCACTTTTCTTTCGCGTAAAGAAAAGTGCAATAATCGCGCCGATGCGGCGCAAACAATGCACACGGCGCGAGAAATACGCACGGCGCGGAAGCGAACAACGCCTCACCGGCGAGTGCGAGCCGCGCGGCGAAAAAAATCAACATTTTCAAAAAATTCGCATTTTTGATTGAGTATTTTCAAATATTATGATATACTTAAATAAAATAAAAGCAAAAACGGGGATTTTATGAAAAAAACGACAGTTCTCATTCTGGGCGACGTCGTAGGGCCGGCGGCGGCGGACTACGTCGCGTCAAAGCTGTGGAATATGCGAAAAACGCTCGGCGCCGATATTGTCGTCTGCAACGGTGAAAACTGCGCGCTCGGCAACGGCATCGACAGAGAAAATATATCAAAGCTCCTTGACGGCGGCTGCGACGTCATAACGACGGGCAATCACGTTTTTAAAAAGCCGGATGCGAGGACGATCCTCGAAGATATGCGCGACGTCATCCGCCCGTGCAACTATCCGCCCGAAGCGCCCGGCGAGGGCTATGTCATCAAAGACATCGGCGCGTGCCGAGTCCTTGTCATAAACGTCATGGGCGTTATATATATGGAGCCGCTCGCAAATCCGCTGCGCTCGGTCGAGAAGATACTGTCCGCCGCGGCGGGAAAGTACGATATCTCGATCCTCGACGTGCACGCCGAGGCGACGTCGGAAAAACTGGCGGCGGCATATCATTTCGACGGCAAGATAGACGTCGTTTTCGGCACGCACACGCACGTGCAGACG
>CAJONA010000125.1 GCA_905235755.1 uncultured Clostridia bacterium | reverse complement strand
ACTCTTTTCATAGCGCATCATCCTTTCCCGAACGCTTTTGCACCTTGCAGATTGTCCCTCATGCAAACAATGCTTTGAGAATTCTGCTTCTTGCGCTTTCATCATTATATACTATACTCGTGCATAAAGTCTATCCGCAACCATCAGGGTTTTACCTTGCTCACGATCATGCGGAGCTTTCCGTTCGGATCCGGCGGAATAGCGTCCAGCCATTCAAATTCAAAAGCAAAGGGTTTTTTGAAGATCTTATTCAGATTGACGGAAACATATTCCTCAATCTCTTCCCTGGTCATCTTCGCGTTTTCATCGCGAACGATCTGAACATGGATCAGATCATAGGTCTCCTCAATAAAGCGGATCTGCAGAATGTCGCTGCAGTGCGCAATTACGGGAGTGACTTCGAAGAAGCTGGTCACTTCTCCGTTTTCATAATAGAAATAATCATTCATGCGGCCCTTTATATCAGTCACATAGCGCAGGCCGTTTTTGGTTTTAGACACGGCGCTGTCGCCGATGACGAGCGATCCGACTATCCCGACGGCGCTTCCGACAGCCTTCGGCATCCTTAGCCCGACCTCGCGCACGAGTTCAAACGCGATGAAAACCGATATGAGCTCGAATGCGAGCGATATTTTTATGTTCTCGCGCGCCGCGTTCACATAGTCCGAAAATTCGCTTCCGACTATCTCAGGCGACATGCTCGCCGCCAAAAACATCGCGGGCAAAAACAGAGAGATTATCGTTCCGCCAAAGCGAAGCAAGCGTTCGAGCGTCGCAAAGAACGCGCTTTTCGAGTAATCCTCCGCGACCTGAAATCCCTCGATAAAAAGATACGGTACCGTCAGCACGACGGGCGAGCCGTCGACGATGACGGCCACCCTGCCTTCGAGTATCTTCGCGGCCACTTTGTCGGGACGCTCCGAGTTGCCCACCGTAGGGTAGACGGCGTACTTTCCGTCCTGGATATACATCTCGACGTACCCGGAGTCGAGCACGCCGTTTATCTTTATTTTTCGGATGCGTCGGCGGACTTCGTCAAGCACGTCGCCGCGCACGACGTCGTCGAGATACATTATCGAAACCTCGGTTTTCGACAGCCCTCCGACGGTAAAATCTTCTTTTTTGAGATGCGTCGTCTTGATGCGGCGGCGGATGAGCGCACCGTTGAAACCGCCGTTTTCGGTAAATCCCTCGTGCGCGCCGCGGATGACGTTTTCAGTCTCCGGCTCGTTCGGCGAACGCCCCTCCTCGTTTTTTGTCATCGCGGATACGGCGCCGCTCTCCGCGCTCGAAATTATGACGCAAGAGCCCGCAAGTATATCCGCCTCCGCCTCGTCGGCGCCGGATATCTTTTTGAGCGATACGCTCGAAACGGCGTCGAAAATATCGCGCCCGTCGCCGATGTGCGTCAGCGGCTCGATAATATATCTGTTTATCATGTCGCGCGAAGAAAAATTTCTTATATAAAAAACGCAATATGCCGTTTTGCCGACGGTGAAATGGCGTTTGTCAAAATCGCTCATATGCGAAAAGCGCATTGTTATCTCGCGTTCGAGCGTCTCGTATCCGTCCATGAATTTTATCCTTTTTTATTTTATTTTTTCTATGCAAAAAAATAATATAGGAGGGAATTTTTGTTTTTTTAAAATTTATGTTGACAATATCGAAAACATAATGTAGAATGGCAACGAATGACTGTTTTTTTGATCGGGTTAAAATGAAAGAAAGATATGGGCGACAGCGTTTGACGCTCGGTCAGCGCATAAAGCACTCCGGACTTTACCGGGTATATAACTGGAAAACAGAGCACGGCAGAGGAAGATCGTGCATGATGTTGAGCTCCGTTTTTAACGGGCTCGCGGGGCAATTCTCCGGCGACATTTTCTATACCGCCTTTTTGTTGTCATACGGATTCAATCCGAGCGGCATCAGCTTGCTGCTCATGCTTCCGTACCTTACAACGTTCTTCTACCTGTTGTCCCCCTCCCTGCTTGAAAGATTCAAAAAGAGAAAGCTCGTTCTCGCCATCGCGCGAATAGCGGTACATACGATAAATATACTCGGGATCACGCTCCTGCCGATGTTTTTCGAAAAAGACGCCGACGGCAACGTCATCAATATGACGGCGATGACTGCCGCGTTTGTGGCGATAACGCTTTTGGCGAACACGATAAGCGCGCTGTTCAGCCAGGGATACACGGCGTGGCACGCGAATTTCCTGACCGACGACGTGCGCGCCGACTACTTCACATCGAGCCAGTGCATCAGCGCCACTGTATATATCGTTGTGTTTTTGATGAGCATTTACGCCGATTCGATAGAAAACACGGCGGCATACGCGACGTTCCTCACAACAATGAGATTTGTCGCGTACGGGCTCGCCGTCATCGACGTTATAATGCTCCTTATACCGAAGGAATACGAATATCCCAAAACAGTCGAAAAGCCGAAGATAAAATACGTCTTCACCCTGCCATTCAAGGATAAAAAATTCCTTATGACCATATCCATCATAGTCATGGTCACGTTCGCCACAAACATACACGCGGGATATATCAACACGTTCCTTCTCGACACGATAAACGTGCCGAAAAGACTTATCAGCGGCATCAATGCCCTGTATTTCGCATTTTTCATAATTTTCGGCACGCAGTGCAAAAAGTTCATTGCCAAACAAACGTGGCTGAGGGCGCTCGGCTTTGCGCTGATAATCGAGGGCATGTCATATCTAACATACGCGTTCATCGTGCCCGGAGGGCTGATCCTGTACACTGGCGTGCGACTGTGGCAGCACGTTATGGGCGTCTTGCGCGGAACGATAATAGCGGCGCTGCCGTATCTCAACCTGCCCGAGACCGACAGGACGAACTATATCGCGTTCTACACCATTGCCAACAACATGGGCGCGTTCACGGCGAGGATGCTGGGGCAGGTACTTTACGAAAACATCGGCAAGTCGGCATTTATACTTGACGCATTCGCAAGCATCGGCATCGTCGGAGAAGTGCCGATACTGATACTTCTCTGCGGCATTTTGGAGGGGCTTGTGGCGATACCGTGCTTTGTATGGTTCAAAAAGGCGACTCCCGAGCCGCTTCTTAACGAATACTACGCCGGAAAAGAAGCGAAAAAGGCGTATCCGTCGCGGAAAAAAGCAGAAAAATCATAAAAAATCGAAAAAAATACAAAAAAAGTATTGCATTTTTCATTCGGTTATGATAAAATTTTTCTGCTTATGATAAAAAAAGCAGGGCGGTCCGCTGCATGCTCGCATGAACGCCCCATAATTCAAAAGGAGGAAACGAAAATGGATAAGCTTCAGTCTTTTGTCAGCGAGCAGCTCAAAACCGACATCCCGAAATTCGAAATAGGTGATACGGTCGTTGTTCACAACAAAATCAAAGAGGGTACAAGAGAGAGAGTTCAGCTTTTCGAAGGTCTCGTTATCGCCAAGAAGAACGGCGGCATCTCCGAGACATTCACAGTCAGACACGTCGCATACGGCGTAGGCGTCGAAAAGACTTTCCCGCTTCATTCCCCCAACGTTGAAAAAGTCGTCGTCACACGTCGCGGCAAAGTCCGCCGTGCAAAGCTCTATTACATCAGAGAGCGCGTCGGCAAAGCTTCCAAAGTCAAAGAACGTCTTGGATAAAACAAAAATCTCCTGCGGTTTTCCGCAGGGGATTTTATTTTTGCTCTTTTCTTGCCCGCGCAAGAAAGACGGTTTTTCTCGCGCCGCGGCGTTTTCCGCGCCGCTTTTTTCCGCCGGCTGATCGGCAATAGCCATGCTCAACGAGGAATCGACGAAGATCACCGCCCGGCTGGGAATGGTGGATTCTTTTTCGTGACGCCATTGCGGCTGCAGGTACATGACAAGCAGAGCCAAAACGGCAATGCAGCGCAGCGCTCTGAGCAGCCAGCGCAGCGGGCGGGCTGTCTCGACGGCGTCCTTTTTATAAATCCGGTAGATGTACAGGAACATCACGCCGACAACCAGCAGCGGCAGAATCCAGTCTGTATTTTGATGGATTCGCCCCCACTGAAACATGTCGCGTTCAACGTCGGCTTGCGCCAGAAGGAATACAGAAAGGGAATGAGCGAAATCGAACATTAGCGCGCGCCTCCTTTCTGAACTGCGTTTGGAACGTGGGCAAGGTGGCTTGACGCCCAGTATGCAATAAGCATTTCCAAAATCATCAATAATACTAAATATGCTATGT
>CAJONA010000124.1:4249-7597 GCA_905235755.1 uncultured Clostridia bacterium | reverse complement strand
GTCAGCCGCGGATATTCTAAGGTGGCGATATACACGGCAAAGGCGGTGAATATTTTAATATGCGCGTTTACGATGAGCTTTATCGCTCCGCTTGTCGGCGCGTTCCTCGGATGCGCGGTAAACGGCGTCAATCTGTCGCTCGGCGGCTTCGGCGACGCCGCGTCGGAATACGGCCTTTTCGCGTCGCTCGCCATGTCTATCGCCGCGCTGTTCATATTTATGCTTATCGGTGTGCTTGTGAAAAAATCAGGCGCGGTGATAGCGATAGGCGTCGGTGGAATTTATCTGTCGCAGATCTTGATTTTGATCATCGAGCTTTTCCTCGATATGGGCGGTATGGAATATGAAGAAATTTTGAAAGTGATCACAAATTTGAAAAATTACTTTCCCTTGTTCTATAATGCCGGCATACCCATATATGAATATGAAAGCGTCAGCATGACGGGCGCATACATCGGAGCCGCCGCGTGGATCGTCATCGCGGCTGCGCTCGGCGCACTCGTCGCGCACAAACGCGACTGTTGAAAAAATGAAAAAAAGTTCGGCGTTCGCCGAACTTTTTTATCCTATAAACATCTGCGTCCAATAGTTTCCGCTCGACACATATCCGACGCCGATCTCCTTGAACGACGCGTTCAAAATGTTGGCGCGGTGTCCCGACGAGTTCATCCAGCCGTCGACGACTGCCTGCGGCGTCGCATAGCCTTTGGCGATGTTTTCGCCCGCGGCGTTGTATTTTATGCCGAAATTTTTTATCATTTCAAACGGCGTGCCGTATGTCGGACTCGTGTGCGAAAAATAGTTTTTGTCGTGCATATCCTGCGATTTGTAACGCGCGACGCGCGAGAGCTGCCAGTTCGACGTCAGCGCGTTCAGCCCGTAACTGCGGCGTATATCGTTGACGAGTCTGATGACTTCTTCTTCATAACTTGTCGTCGCGCTGTCGTTGAGCGGAATATATAAAGTGTCGCCGGGATATATCCAGTGCGGATCGGCGATATGGGGGTTCGCGGCGATTATCTCGCTCAGCCCGACATGATATCTGACCGCCATTTTCCACATCGTGTCGCCCGAAACGACCGTGTGCGTTATCACATTTCCCGCTTGCGCAGGGACTGCTCCGAAAAACACTGCCGAGAGTATTATCACGGATAATAAAAGCGTAATGATTTTTTTCATTTTATCGTCTCCTTGTGTTTTTTCATATTTTCCCCGTTTTTTATTTCGATATAACGATAAAAATTTTCCTGATGCGAAGCGAATTTTCGTTTTTTTCAAAAAACATTGACTAATTCACGCTTTTATAGTAATATATTATTCATAGAAAATAAAATTAAACGGAGGCGACGGTATACGGATATTTTTGAAACGATCGCAATCGCCGTCGGGCTTTCGATGGACGCATTTGCCGTTGCGATATGCAAAGGCCTGTCGGCAAAAAAGACGGATATAAAATACTATCTTGCCGTCGGACTTTGGTTCGGCGGATTTCAGATGCTCATGCCGATCCTGGGATATTTTCTCGGCTCGTTTTTCGCCGATTACATTTCGGCGTTTGACCATTGGGTTGCGTTCGCGGTCCTGACGCTGATAGGCGTAAATATGATACGCGAGTCGTTCTCAAAGGAGACGGAGCAGACGGACGCATCGCTGTCGTTTGTGAATATGCTCCTGTTGTCCATAGCAACGAGCATCGACGCGCTTGCCGTCGGCATAACGTTTTCGTTTGAGATGTCAGTTGACGAGATGTTCGCCGCTGTCGGCATCATCGGCGCGACGACGTTCCTGCTTTCGGCGGCAGGCGTAAAGATCGGAAACGTTTTCGGCGCAAAATACAAGTCGAAAGCCGAGTTTGCCGGCGGTGTGATACTTATTGCCATAGGAATAAAAGTCCTTTTGGAAGGGCTCGGCATTATATAAAAAACGGAGGCAGAAAAAATGGGACCTATGATGGGCGCCCCTGTGAATAATAAAAAGAAGTCGGAAAAGATACCGCCGCCTAAAAGCATGCGTGAGGTTCCGAAATATATCGGCGCGATATTAAAAAAAGCGGTGGGAGCGGTCGCAGGCGTTGTATCACGGCTCGTATACATATTCAAACTCGTGTGGGAGACGCGCCCGTGGATACTTTTTGCGATGTTGTTCTTTGCGATCATCGAGGGCATCATGCCCGTGGTAAAGGCGCTTGTCGCGGCGGAGATACTGAACAGACTCGCCGACGCATACGTCGCGGCGACGTCCGGCACGCCGATCGATTTTGACGTTATACTCAAACCGATGATACTTCAATTCGTGCTGATATTCGTGTCGAGCATCATTTCTACTCTCGACGCGATGGTAAACCGCATTTCGGGCGAACTTGTCGTGAACACCGTAAAGTTGAAAATAATGAACAAGGCGAAAAACGTCGACCTCGCGTCGTTCGACGATCCCGAATTTTACACAAAGCTCGAAAATGCTTCGCGCGAAGCGAGCATGCGCCCGATAGGCATCATCAACGCTACGTTTTCACAGCTTTGCGCGCTGATAAGCCTCGTATCGTTCGTAGTTGTTTTGTGGGGCGTAAGCCCGTGGGCGCCTGCGCTGATAATAGCTCTGGCTTTGCCGAGCGCTATCGTCAATTTTATCTATCGAAGAAAAAACTGGTCGTATATGCGCTATCGCTCAAAAGACCGCCGGCAGCTGTCGTATTACTCGGACGTTATGACAAGCAAGGACCTCGCAAAAGAGATAAGAATGTTCGGTCTGTCCGAATTTTTCACCGATAAATACAAAAACACATTCAAAAAATACTTTGCGGGACTCAGAAAAATGTTCGTCGGCGAGGGCGGGTGGAACGCGCTCTTCGCAATGCTGACGGCCGTAGTCAACTGCGGATTATTCCTTTTCATAGCGCGCGGCGTCGTCAACGGCACGTCGCAAGTCGGCGATTATTCTCTTTATACCGGCGCGCTGAACTCGATATCGGGCGGCATACGCACGATAGTATCGACGACGGCGACGATATACGAGGGAACGCTGTTTATAGATAATCTCATCTCGTTCATCAAAGAACCCCAACGCATAATCCCAACCGTAAAAGACGCCGTCAAACCCGAGCGCCACGTCGCGCACAAGATAGAATTTTGCGACGTTTCGTTCAGATATCCGGGGTCCGACCACGACACGATAAAGCATTTTTCCGCGACTATCGACAGAGGCGAGACGGTCGTCCTTGTCGGACTGAACGGCGCGGGGAAAACGACGCTGATAAAGCTGCTTACGCGCTTGTACGATCCGACGGACGGCAAAATACTTCTCGACGGGCGCGACATCCGCGAGTACGACACGGCGGCTCTGTACAAGATA
>CAJONA010000124.1:0-4225 GCA_905235755.1 uncultured Clostridia bacterium | reverse complement strand
ATTCCAGGACTTCGGCAAGTACGCCGTCAGCGTGGCGGAGAACATCGCGATGAGCGACACCGACGCGCCGATAGATATGGAGCGCGTCGTTCGTGCGGCAAAAGAGGGAAGCGCGGACGCGTTCATCAACGCGCTGCCGAAAAAGTACGACACGGCGCTGATGCGCTATTTTGAGGAGGACGGAAAGGAACTGTCGGTAGGTCAGTGGCAAAAACTGTCCGTCGCACGCGCGTTTTACAGCGATTCCGACATCCTCATCCTCGACGAGCCCACAGCGGCTCTCGACGCGATAGCCGAGCAGGAGATATACAGCCAGTTCGACAACCTGCGCCGCGACAAGACGACGATATTCGTTTCGCACCGTCTGTCCAGCGCGACTGTCGCCGACAAAATACTTGTCGTCGAGAACGGATGTCTCGTCGAACAGGGAAATCATTCCGAGCTGATGAAGCTCGGCGGCAAATACGCGGAGCTGTTTACCGCTCAGGCTAAGCGCTATATGGAATCGGAAAAGGAAGTAAACGAATACGAAAACTCCAAGGAGGACAGAAATGAAGATCGGAATACAACTTTACACGCTCAGAAAGGCGGCGGCCGAAGACCTTGAAGGCACGCTGGAAGCCGTGAAAAAAGCGGGATACGACGGCGTTGAGCTCGCAGGACTTTACGGGCGGAGCGGCGAAGAAATGAAGGCGCTGCTTGATAAATACGGTCTTGTACCGATATCGGCGCATATAGGGCTTGGCGACGCCGAAAAAGAAGATGTGCTCGACGAGTACAAGAAAACAGGTATAAAATACGCGGTTGTCCCGATGACGTCAAAACCGACGGAGCAGACGAAGGACGATCTTTCATCGCGTATAAGATCCGCAATGAAAAAATTTAAAGATCACGGATTTATTCCCGGATACCATAATCATTCCTATGAATTTGAAATTTCATTTGACGGACGGACGTGGCACGATATCGTCATGTCGGAGACGCCGGATGCTATGGCTGAACTCGACCTCTGCTGGCTTGAAGTCGGCGGCGGCAGCGCTGTCGAGTACATAAATAAATACAAGGGCAGAGCGGAGATACTTCACATCAAGGATTACGTCGGTCGCAACAAATATGTAAAGCCCGACGGCACGCCGCCTGCGGTGCCGCTCGCGGACGGGCTCGATTTCGACCAGAGAGCGGTCGGCGACGGCGTTCTCGATCTTGACGGTATAATAAAAGCCGCAAAAGAATGCGGCACCGAGTGGCTCATCGTCGAGCTCGACGATCCGGCAAAAGATACGACCGCGCTCGAATGTGCGGCGAGATCGGCTGTCAATCTAAAAGCGATGATTTGAGATTGACAAATCTCGATATTATCCTCTTACAACAAATAAACGTATTTAAATTTTTAAATTTAAAATAATAACAAAAAAGCACGGCACAGCCGTGCTTTTTACTATTTTTTATATTAAAAGATTTTCGCTGCGAGCTCGTCAAGAGATTCGTTCGTAAATTCGCCGATGTCGATATTGTCGTATACCGTCCAACGCTCCGTGTGCGTTATTGAGTCGCCCTTTTTGAGCGTTTTAAGCTCGGAAAGAGATTCGCATTCCGTGAAAAGGGCGGACGCGTAAACTTCGCATGACATACCACCGTCGGGATATTTCCCGTCGGGATGATTTACGTCAAAATCTTTCACGAGCGCCTGACCGTGATTTATGTACGCCGCCTTGTGCGCGGTGTTATTTATGCCGAATTTTATCGCTTCGTCGATTGTCGGATCCTGACGGAGCGCGATGTATTTGTCGCCCCAAAATACGCGCTTGTCGGTCATTTTGGTGTACGGCCACAGCGATATCGTCCTGTTATGCAGCAGTCCCGTCTCTTCTGTCGGCTGCGGAACGACGACCGCGCCCTCGGCGTCCATCACCGAAAGACACCATACGGCGCCCTCGACAGGCTGTTTCAGCGTGTTCGTCACTTTGTTTTCGATCGTAACTTTCGGCTCCGTTTCGTCCATTTCGACTTTCATCTGAAACCCAAGTCCCGTTTGCGCCTGCTGGCTCGGAGTGAACGTCGCGCCGTTTGTAAAAGTCGTATACACGACCTTTTCGTTGTCGGGGTAGTATGTATCCGGGAATTTTTCCGGACTCAGCCAAATTCTGTGTCCGCCGTATATGAACCACGTTTTGTCCTCGCCGTAGAGCGATGATACGTCTTGGGTGACTTTGCGGTCAATGTCGTTGAACATCAGATTTTCTTTTCCCGTAAGATTGCATTTTATTATTCTCGGCCCGATGTCTATCGTAACGAGTATTTCAAGTTTCTCGTTTGAGATCGACAGGCACTTGCCGAAGTTTTTGTAGGGTATCTCTTTTATTGAAACCATAAAACATTCTTCCTTTCTTAATTGATCTATATAAAGCGTTTCCGCGTAAAACTGAGTAAAGGTGTGAATGTTTATTGGTCGTAGGGCGAGAAGTTGCTCTTATCCGAGCGCAGCTTCTCAAGCTCCTGCATAAATGTGTCCAGGTCTTTGAACTCGCGGTACACCGACGCAAATCTGACGTATGCGACCTCGTCGAGTTCTTTTAGTTTATCCATTACGAGCACGCCGATATAGCTGCTCGGGATCTCGCGTGTCAGGGAGTTTTGAAGTTCGGATTCTATTTGCGATGCGATTTTTTGAAGCTGTTCGAGAGATACGTTCCGCTTGCTGCACGCGCTGATCATGCCGCGCAGAAGTTTCTCTTTGTCGAATTCCTCGCGCGTCTTGTCCTTTTTGACGACGAGCAAGGGAAGTGACTCTATCGTTTCATATGTCGTAAATCTGTTTTGGCACGAGAGGCACTCGCGTCTTCTGCGAATGCTCGTTCCTTCCTCGGTCGGTCTGGAATCGATGACCTTGCTCTCGGCGTAACCGCAAACGGGACACTTCATATCTCATTTCTCCCAATTGTAAAAAATTTCTGCATACCATTATAACACAAATGTTTCTTTTTGTAAATCCCAAAATACAAAATTTAAAAATTTTTCAATCGTTCCCCAAATATTCGTCTAAAATTTCAAGAGCCGTCAGCGGAGTGACGCTTTTTTCAAACAGAAAATGCAGCAAACGCTCGGCTTTTTCCTTTGTTTCGGCGACGAACGGTATAAAGATGTCCCGCGTCTCGGACTTTAACGACGATGAAAGCAGAAGAAAATATCCGCCGCGTTCGGACAGGGAATGAAACAGTCTGTAATATATCGGGACGCCGCCTATCTTCTTGTATAAGAATATCGTTTCAACATTGCTTAAATAGCGCATAAATTTCTCCTTTTTTGAAAAATGTCAGATCATGGGGAAATTATACCATTAATCAGCGCGGCGGTTTTGCAAACCGTTCAAATTTTTGCGGCGATATTCGACAAGTTTTGACAAAAATCAGGCAAATTTCAGTTTTCGGAAAAGAAAACGGCTGTTTGCTTGTCAAATTTTGTCGAAAAACTCATAAAAATACATAAAACGCATAATTATGCCGAAATGCGAAGTTTTATGCGCATAAAGCGCGGATTTTATTCAAAAAGCGCCGACGGCGGCTCGGCGAAATGATCTGCGTGCGAATTTTGCGTCAACTGCGGAAAACTCTGTTCGTTTTGCCATTGAAATCATATGGAAATGTCCGACGGCGGCAATTATAATTATATATGCTGATTATATATCACAAGAGGGCGGATTATGATGAAAAAAATAAAAATCGACCCGCTGTGCCGTGGAGCAAGGCGGATCGCTTTATTGACGTTACCTTTGATACTGTTTGAAATAGCTTACATAATCATATTCATAAAAGATCTAAGCGGCGCGGAGATTTTGGCAAACCGTGAGGTGCTTCACCTGATGCTCGAAGATACGTTCGCTTCCGCCGTGACGTCGCTCGGCGGCGTGCTTTTCTACGATTACTATTTCAAACGCGAGACGGAGAACGAGTGAAGCCGAAGCTCACCCGCGGCACAGCTTTTCGAGCAGAGCGGCTATTTCGTCGGCCGACTCTGCCGTGCAAAGCTCGGCGCGTATTTTTGACGCGCCCGTGATACCCTTGACGTAGCGCGAGAGATATTTTCTCGACTCGACGACCGCAGTGCGTTCGCCCTTGTCTTTGACGGCGAGCGCAAGCGGTGAGAGCGCTTCGTCGACGCGCTCACGCACAGTCGGCGCGTGAAATGCCGTGCCTTCGAGAGCTGAGCGTATCTCGTCGAAGATCCA
>CAJONA010000123.1 GCA_905235755.1 uncultured Clostridia bacterium | reverse complement strand
GTCGGAAGAGACGGCGCGTCAGATGGCTCTCGGCGCGAAAACGATCCTCGGCGTCGACGTTTCCGTCGCCGTTACGGGCATAGCCGGTCCCGGCGGCGGCACCGCCGAAAAGCCGGTCGGGCTGGTGTACATCGCCGCGTGCGACAGGAGCGGCGGCGTAATATGCGAAAGATGCCTTTTCGACGGCTCGCGCGATGAAATAAGAAACTCGACGGCATATCGCGCCATGGAAATGGCGATCGCGTCGGCGTGCAAGTGATTTAAACGAGGAAAATTATTATGGCTGAAAGTAAAAATGTGCAAATAATATCGTCAGACGCGTTCGCCAAAGAGGCGGAACGCGGCATTCGCGGCGCATTTTTATTTTTCGGCGAGGAGGATTTTGAAAAGGAAAAGCGCCTCGCCGCGCTCCGCGCAAGCGTGATGAGCGCAGAGGGCTTTGAACCGTTCAATCATTTCAAAATATCGTTTTCGGGCGCGTCGAATATGTCGCGCGACGAGCTTTTCTCATCGCTCTACGACGCGCTTGACGCCGCGCCTATGATGCAGGAGCAAAAATTCATCGAGGTGCGCGACCTTTCGCTCGAAAAGATACAGTCGGGCGAGCTTGACGCGCTCGTTTCGGCGTGCAAAAAAGCGGGCGACGACACCGTCCTCGTCATATTCTGCCGCGAGAGCGAACTTCTGTGCGGATACCGATTCGAGCAGTCGGCGACGTTCCGCAAAATATCCGCTGTCGCGACGCCCGTGCGCTTTGCGGTCCTGACAAAAGGCAAGCTTGCCGCATACGCGAAAAAAACGCTCGCCGCCGAGAATATAACGCTAACAGACGCGGCGGCGGACACGCTGTGCGAGATGTGCGCGTGCAAAATGATCACGCTGACGGGCGAGCTGTCGAAAATATCGGCGTATTCGACGCTGATCGACGGCGATAAAAAAGTGATAGACGAAAACACCGTACGCGATATATGTTCCGAATCCGCGACGGAGGAGGAGCCGTTCGCGCTCGTCGACGCCATGCAGAAATGGAACGTCGGCGGAATGCTCGACGTGCTCGCAAAATCGAAGGATATGCGCGAGGAGCCGATAGCGGTAGTTGCGAAAATGGCGCGCGTGTACGCCGATATGCTGCTCATAAAATCGGCGATGAACGCGTCGATGACGTCGTTTGACATATCGAAAAAGCTCGGGATGAACGCTTACCGCGTCGACAAATACATGACGTCTCTCGCGCGAGTGCCGATAGAAATAATCGACCGTGCGCTCGAAAAACTGTACGAGCTCGATCTGAAACTGAAAAGCACGCAGAGCGACGCGTGGACGCTGATCGAATGCTTTGTGTCGGACATTTATATGCCGAAATCGTTGAGGTGAAAATGCTGAAAATTTCAAGACCTATCATTGTCGAGGGAAAATACGACCGCCGTCGCGTGCTTGAAGTAGTCGACGGAACGGTCATCTCTACCGACGGATTCGGGATATTCAAACGCTCCGACGTCGCCGCGCTTATAAAAAAACTTGCGGACAAGTACGGCATAATCGTGCTTACCGACAGCGACGGCGGCGGGCTTGTGATAAGAAATTATATAAAAAACATCGTCGGCGGAGAGCGAGTCGTCAACGTATACATTCCTCAGATCGAGGGCAAGGAACGCAGAAAGAAAACCGCGTCGAAAGAGGGCTTTCTCGGCGTCGAGGGAATGGACAGGGAAGTGATCGAAAAGGCGCTTGCGCCGTATGCCGACGGCGCGCCGGCGGCGCGCGAGCTGAATTTGACGAAAACGGATCTTTATGAGCTCGGGCTGTCGGGCGGCGCAAACAGCGCGTCCCGCCGCGAAAAACTCGCAAAAGCACTGGATCTGCCGCGAAATTTGTCGGCGAATGCACTGATAGAAGCGATAAATCTTACCGCCACGGAGGAGGAATTCAAACTCGCCCTGGCGCAGACGGAGGAATAGAAGATGGTAGAAAAACTTCGCAAATTCATAGATAAGGTGCTGACAAAGCTGCATCTTATCAAATACAAAGAGTTGATACTTTATCTCATCGTCGGCGGCGGCACGACTGTCGTCGACTGGGCGATATTTACGGTGTTTGCGCTTTTCGTTCCGCCGATAGGCGGCGAGTTCGTTCAGAAGATATCGCCGAATATCCTCGCGTACGCAGTCGCGTGGCTCGGAGCCGTGATATTCGCGTATGTTTTCAGCCGCTTGTTCGTGTTTGAGCAGACGGGCGAGAAGATAACGACGCAGTTCCCGAAATTTTTGGGATCGCGTGTGATGACGCTCGTTTTGTCAATCGTCGGCGATATGATCCTTTGCGGACTGCTCCACATGAACGCGTTTATCGCGAAGGCGATAATCTCGATAGCCGTGATAATAATAAACTACGTCACGAGCAAACTGCTCGTTTTCAATAAGAAAAAAGAGGAATGACATAAGATGGATGAGATAAAATATCTCGGCGGCGCCGCGCTCGCATACATAGGCGACGCCGTGCTTGAGATCTTCGTGCGCGAAAAATTGATAAAAAAGGAGACTGACACAGGCAAGCTCAGCGCGGTGGCGCAGACGTTCGTCAACGCGGGCAGACAGAGCGAAAAAGTCGATATGCTCCTGCCGCTTCTCGATGAAGAGGAAACGGCGATATATCACCTCGGGCGCAACTACAAGCCGTCGTCGAAGCCGCGTCATATCTCCGCCGTCGAATATCATCGTGCGTCGGGGCTCGAAGCGGTGTTCGGATATCTTCATCTTTGCGGAAAAGATGAGCGTGCGCGTCAGCTTTTCTCCGCCGTGTACGGCGATGAATTGGACTGAAAAAAACGCACCCCGCGGGGTGCGTTTTTTTATATCACAAACGTATTGAACAGTATCAAAGTTATCAGAAACGCGAAATTGAACGCTGAAAATTCGAGAATATACCGCCGCGTCATGCCTTTTTGTCGCTTTGTGAATTCGCGGAATGTGATGAGCGACGCCAGCGACGCAATGAGCGTCCCTGTGCCGCCGATGTTCACACCGACAAGCAATTCTCGGTAGTTTTCCGTGAACTGCGATAAAAGTATCGCCGACGGCACATTGCTGATAAACTGGCACGAAAGCGCGCTGAACACGAGCGTGTTCTTTGACAGAAGCGCCCCGAAAAATTCGCGCACCTGCTCGATTCGCGCCATGTTCCCGGCGAAAATGAAGAAGAACACGAACGTGAGCAGAAGCGGGTAGTCGACATTTTTCAGCGCCTTTCTGTCGAGAATGAGGAGCGCGATCGGAACAACAATCAGACCGATATAATACGGTATCACGCGAAAGACGATTATGATCGACAGCGCGAACAAAGCGAGATATATCGCCGTTCTGACGGGAGGGAGAGCGATCTTTTCTTCGGCGATCTCAAGCGGTTCGGGCTTTATGAATATGATACAGCAGACGGTTATCATTGCTATCGACAGCAGAAACGACGGCGCCATGATGGCAACGAATTCACCATCTGGAATATTGAATTTGCTGTATAGGTACAGATTCTGCGGATTCCCGAACGGCGTCAGCATTCCGCCGAGGTTTGCGGCGATGTTCTGCAAAATGAATGTCTTTGCCATGTATTTCTGCTCGCCCGTCGCCTCAAGAACGATGTATCCGAGGGGAAGAAACGTCAGAAGCGCCATGTCGTTTGCGATCAGCATCGAGCCGATGAAAGTTATGTACAGCAGCGCCATAACGCTCATTCGCGCGTTTTTGAACAGTCTCACCACGCTGTGCGCGAGCAAGTAGAAGAAACGGATGTTTTTCAGTGCGCACACGACGGCGAGCACGCAGAAAAGGCACGAAAGCGTCTTAAAGTCGAAGTACCCGACGTATTCTTTGTCGGGCGGCACTATAAATGACGTCGCGGCGGCCGCGATGAACGCGATGAACGTGACCGCGTTCTTTTTTATAAAGCCGAGAACGGCGCCGCGCTTGGACTGTGTTTCCGTAAAAAGTCCTCCGGATCAAAATGATTTCCGGCACATTATACTACCGAAATATCAAAAATGCAAGAGGATATTAAAAAAATCATTACGCATAGAAAACAAAAAAATTCTCCGCCGCGGCGGAGAATTTTTTTGATATTCGTATTATTTCATTGCTTCTTCAACGGCGACTGCGACGGCAACCGTTGCGCCGACCATCGGGTTGTTGCCC
This sequence comes from uncultured Clostridia bacterium, assembly GCA_905235755.1. Lineage (GTDB taxonomy): Bacteria > Bacillota > Clostridia > Oscillospirales > CAG-272 > RGIG6816. The sequence continues at coordinate 95 of CAJONA010000123.1, read as the reverse complement.
ATGCCGATGAGGCCCATCATCTCAACGTGAGCGGGAACGGAGGACGAACCTGCGAACTGCGCGTCGGAATGCATACGTCCCATCGTGTCTGTCAT
>CAJONA010000122.1 GCA_905235755.1 uncultured Clostridia bacterium | reverse complement strand
CCGGCTTGAACTCGACGGATCTTTGCCGTTTTCGCCGGTAAATTTTGCGGAGCAAAATTTAGAAACCAAAGGAGCGGTGCGACGACGTTTCAGGCGAGGAGCAAAACAACGTGCATTTGCGGCTTTGTCTGCGGCTCATATGCCCCGCGGCTTCGGAGCGGTCTGCTTCTTTTGGTATCTTTTCTTGCAGAAGCAAGAAAAGTACACTGTCGCGCCCGAGGCGCGAGAAGGATGGGCGCGCACGCCGCGGAAAAGATGGGCGCGGCGCAAAAAAAGCACGCTTTCGCGTGCTTTTTTTCATCAAACGGTGCGTATATCCGCGCCGAGCGTCTTTGTCAGTTTCTTGACCGCGCTGTTTGCGACGGACTCTATCTCCGAGCTCGTCAGCGTCCTCTCGCTCGAACCGATTTTAAGGCGTATCGTCACGGATTTCTTACCGGACGGTATCTGCTTGCCCTTGTATTCGTCGACGAATACGACGTCTTTCAGCAGCTCGTTTTTCTTGCCCATAACGGCGTCGTAAATGTCGCTCCATTTCACCATAGAATCGACGAGGAACGAGAGATCGTAATCCGTTTCCGGGAATTCGGACATACGCTCAAAACGGTTCGTCCTCGATTTGAACGGCTCAAAGTCGCCTATATTCATCTCGACGAGTACAGCCGACAGCACTTTTATGCCGCAGGCAAGCGCCGATTTCTTTGAAAGGAGCGCGATGTCGCCTATCTTTTTGCCGGAAAGGTAAATGTTGAGCCAAACGGTGTCGTCCGCCCAGTACGGCTTTTCGTTTCTTTCAAACGTAAAGCTCTCCATATGCGTGTAGCGCGGCATCATCTCGACAACGCCTTTCGCCTTTCGGAAGAGTTCCGACACGCAATCGGGGCTTCCGACAAACGCAAGACCTAAGTGCTGCTCTTGGCACGGCAATTTTTCATTGACATATTCTGAGGTGTAATCCTTGTCGATGAATACGCGCGCTTCCTCAAATATGTCAAACTGCGCAAAGTTGCGCTCGTTTTTGACTATCGCGCGGCATATATTCGGCAGGAGCGACGAACGGATATATTTCTCGTTCGGGGCGGGAGGCGTCGAGAGCGCAAGCATCCCGCTCTTGTCGGGGAACAGCGCGTCGACAAACTCGTCGTCCATCCACGGATACGTGAATATCTCCTGCATATCGCAGCGGAACGCGAGGTATTCTTTTATCTTGCGCACAAGGTCATAGTCGAGCTGATTTATCGCGCCGGTAAACGACGTCGTTATCGTCGACGCTTCGAAATTCTCGTATCCGTACATACGCGCGACTTCTTCCATGATGTCGGCTTTTATCGACACGTCGCCCGTCGAACGCCACGACGGCACCACTATGTGCATACCCGCGTCGGTGAACGTCACTTCAAATCCCATAGAGCCGAGCTTTCTCGCCACTATCTCCTGCGGGATGCGTTTGCCGAGCCGCCTGTCGAGCCATTCGAAATCGACGTCGATCTCCTTTTTATCCTGCTTTTTCGGATACACGTCGTTATACGCGACGACCTTCATATCGGGGTAAAGCTCGGAGAACAGCTTTATCGTGAGCGAGAGCGCCTGATCGCAGCGATCGGCGTCGATCGCCTTTTCATAGCGCGCCGACGCTTCGGTGCGGTTGTCGTAGCGGAGCGCCGTGCGGCGCACACCGCGCGACTCGAAATTTGCAACTTCGAGGATGACGCTGTTTGTGTCGGGAAGGACGGAATCCTTCGCGCCGCCCATAACGCCTGCGAGCGCCACTGCGCCCTCGGCGTCTGCGATGACGAGATCGTCGGATGAGAGCACAAGTTCTTTATCGTTGAGAAGCTGTATCTTCTCTCCTTCCTTGGCGCATCTTACCTCGATGTGGTCGATTATGTGCGTCGAATCGAACACGTGCGTCGGCTGTCCCGTCGCAAGCATTACGTAGTTTGATACGTCGACGAGCGCGTTTATCGGGCGCATTCCGACGCGCCAGATACGGCTCTGCATCTTAAACGGCGCGGGTTTTACGCCGAGCCCCTCTATCTTCGCGCCGATGTATCTCGGGCAGCGGTCGGTGTCCGCGATTCTGACGTCGTAAACGTCATCGACGTTCGGCACGTATTTTTCAAACGGTGTGAGCGGCAGATCGTACAGCGCGGCTATCTCTCTCGCTATGCCGTAATGTCCCCAAAGGTCGGGGCGGTTCGTCATCGACTTGTTGTCTATTTCAAGAATGATGTCGTCGAGGTCGAGCGCCTTTGCGAGAGGCGTACCCGCCGGAGCGTCGAAAGACGAAACGTCCATTATCTCGTGTTCTTCATTTGCCGGGAAAAGCCCGTCGAGGCCCACCTCGACGGCGGCGCATATCATGCCGAAGCTCTGCACGCCGCGGAGCTTTGCGTTCTTGATCTCGACGGGATCGCCCTCGCCGTGCCAGCGCACGACGGCGCCGGGGCAAGCGACTACGACTTTCATGCCCGCTTCGAGATTGCTTCCGCCGCAGACGATATCCTTTTCCTCGCCGTCGCCGATGTCGACCTTGCACACGCGGAGCTTGTCGGCGTTCGGATGCGGCAGGACTTCATTTATAACGCCAACGACTATCTTTTCAAAGCGGTCGGCGAGGTTTTCCGCGCCCTCGACCTCGACGGTCGACATGGTGAGATCGTACGCCAGCTTCGAAAGGTCTGTGTCGTCGGGAAGTTTTACGTAATCTTTTATCCAGTTAAGCGATAATTTCATCTTTTTGCCCTCCTTAATGGAACTGCTTTAAGAATCGGAGGTCGGCACTGTGGAAAAGACGCACGTCGTCCACGCCGTAGCGCATCATGACGAGTCTGTCAAGGCCGATGTTGACGTAGAAGCCCGTGTACTCGTCGGGATCGAGTCCCGCCGCGCGAAGGACGTTCGGGTGAGGCGTGCCGCCCGGCATTATCTCTATCCAGCCGACGTGCTTGCATACGCTGCAGCCCTTGCCGCCGCACACAAGGCAACCCATATCTATTTCAAAGCCCGGCTCGACGAACGGGAAAAATCCCGCGCGCATCCTTATGGGGACGTCGCGGCCGAACACCTTTGAAAGAATGCTCTTTATCATGACTTTGCCCGCCGTGAATGTGAGATCTTTGTCGACGATGAGCGCTTCGTACTGGAAGAAAGCGCGCTCGTGACGGGCGTCGGTAGTTTCGTTTCTGTAAACTCTGCCGGGGTACACAAAGCGGTACGGCGGCTTGTGCGTCTGCATATAGCGCACGCTGTCGCCCGTAAGATGCGGTCGCAGGCAAAGCTTGTCCTTCGCTTCGCCGGAGTCGTGCCCTTCGAGCCAGTATGTGTCCATGCTTTCGCGCGCAGGGTGATTCGGCGGGAAGTTGAGGTTGTCGAACGCGTAATATTCGCTTGTTATCTCGGGCCCGCTGAACACTTCAAATCCCATCGAGCGGAACGCGTCGTTCAGGTCGTAGCACATCTGCGTTATAGGGTGCAGAGCGCCCGCCTTCGGCTCTTCGCCCGGAATGGTGTAGTCGAAATCGGGCGATATTTTCGACGCTTCGAGTTTGATCTCCTCTCTGCGCGCGTCGAGCGCTTCCGTGAGCGCCGTTTTGACGTTGTTCACCGCCTTGCCCATCTCGGGGCGGAGCGACGCGTCGAGCTTCGGTATCTCTTTGAGCATTTCGGTGATGCTTCCCTGCTTGCCGAGAAGCGCGCCTTTGACCTCTTGTAATTCGGCTTCGGTCTTCGCCGCTTTGATCCTCTCCGCTCCCTCTTTGAGCAGAGCGTCCAGTTTCTCTTTCATTTTGATTTCCTCGCCACTTGGTAAAATAAATTTATGGGATATTATATCATATTTATAAGGATATGTCAATACTTTAAGGCGCATTTGAGCCGCGGCGTTTCTCCCGCGGCGCTTTTATCGCGCCGCGTGCGCCCATCCTTCTCACGCTGCGGCGTTTTCTCGCGCCGTGCGCGGGACAGTGTACTTTTCTTGCTGATTCGCTATTTTTCGCGCGTCAGCGCGAATATACTTTTCTCTATGTACTTTTCTTGCTCGCACAAGAAAGCGCCAATTCTTCTCACGCCGCGGCGTTTTCTCGCGCCGTGCGCAGGACAGTGTACTTTTCTTGCTGATTCGCTATTTTTCGCGCGTCAGCGCGAATATACTTTTCTCTATGTACTTTTCTTGCTTCTGCAAGAAAAGATACCAAAAGAAGCAGACAAGCGTGCCGCTTGAGCTCTTGCGGATTGCAGATAAAACCGAAAGCACACGTTGTTTTGCTCCCCGTCTAAAGCGTCGCCGCACGGCGTCTCCGCTTTTTAATTTTGCACGGCAAAATTAACCGCCGGAACCA
>CAJONA010000121.1 GCA_905235755.1 uncultured Clostridia bacterium | reverse complement strand
ATGTGGCCGCCCGATGCGTGCAAGAATGGAAAATCTGTAGAAAAAACATCTGCCGGAGAGCCGCATTGTTCGCACTATGCCTTTGCGCTTACGGCTTTATCAGCAATTGACCTTCGGCGTATGGCGACCTGTCGATGCTTGCGAGAAAGCAGCGCCACAGAACGCCGAAAGATGAAAGACACATCGGCGCTCAAGCGGCGGCGAGGGGTTCCCCGAAACGAATGAAATGAGTTTTGGGGGTTACCGAGCACGCTTGCGCGCTTCTTTTGGCACGGCAGGGGTTCCCCGAAACGAACGAAGTGAGTTTTGGGGGTTCGCGTGTCTTTCGCGTAAAGAAAAGTGCATAGACCGCGCCGAGATGATTTTTTCACTTTTCCTCTTCTTTCCCGAAGACGTAGAGGTAGTAGTCCTCGAGCGTCGGTTTAGCGGGAGCGGCGGTCTCAGCGAATTTTTCGTCCGACAGCACGCGCAGCGTCGCGCCCGTTTCCGTCTTTGCAATGCTTGTGACGGTGTGATTTTCTTCATACGCCGCGACTTCGCTTTCCTTGACGTCGACAGTCCACACCTTGCCCTCCATCGACGAAACGAGTTCTTCGGGCTTTGAGATCGTTTGTATGTATCCTTTTTTTAAGATTATCGCCTCTTTGGCGATGAATTCCACGTCTGACACGACGTGCGTCGCGATTATCACTATCTTTTGCAGCGCTATCGACGAGATGTAGTTGCGTATCGCTATTCTCTGCTTCGGATCGAGTCCCGCCGTCGGCTCGTCGAGAATGAGCAAATCGGGATCGCCGAGCGTCGCCTGCGCCAGCGCAAGGCGCTGCTTCATACCGCCCGACATGGAGCGGATCTTGTGCTTCGCCACGTCGGAAAGTTCCACCGCTTCAAGCACAGCCGGAATCTGACGCGCCGCGTCCTCCTTCGATATCCCTTTGAGCGACGCCGTGTACCACAAAAATTCCTCCACGCCGAACGCCGGATAAAGCCCCGGGTACTGCGGCATAAAGCCGAGCTTCTCGCGGAAGCGCGCACCCATCTTCGTTATGTCCTCGCCGTCAAAATATATATGCCCCTCGTCCGAGGCGAGATTTTGCGTGATAATGTTCATAAGCGTGCTCTTGCCCGAGCCGTTCGGCCCGAGAAGCGCGTATATGCCCGGCGTCAGCGTCGCCGTGAAGCCGACAAGCGCCTTTGTCTTTCCGTATGATTTTGATACGTTTTCTATTTTAAGTTCCATATTCTCACCTCACAAATATATTAAGCAGATTTACTTTCTCGAATATATTTATTCCGAAATACGACATTACCGTCGGCGCGAACACGACGACCGTCGGTATCGCAAGCGATGGCAAGATCCGTTTGGTCCCTCTCGATATTCCCGCGACGCCGAGCGCGAGAAGCACATAATACAGAACGTTTCGCGCGCTTTCAAGGAAGAAGTGCATCCCCACGGAGATATTTCCGACGACTTTCGTCCCCTCTATACTTATCGCCGTGTACGCCCCTCCCGGCAGTCCGGAGAAGTGCGCCACGTAGATGTACTGCGTCGCCTCGAACGCCGTCCCAAGCACCGCCGCCACAGCCGCAACGATGGCGAGCTTGATGAGCAGCACCTTTGCCCGTCCGTTTTTCTCGGAGCGCTGGATCTGATAAAAGCCGCTTCTGTATTCATACGAAAATACGTCCGCGAATATCAGTATCAGCGCCGCGCACAGCAGATACGACAGGTTGACCTTTTGCAAGAATGTCCACCCCGTTTCGTCGAAAAACGCGGCTTTTATTCCCTGCTCGTCAAGCTCCTTCAAGTAATTGCTGTGCTTGAGAAGCCCGTTCACCGTCGACTGCTTGTTCTGCGCCGTCAAATACTCGTTCAAAAATTGACCGTATTCGCTCGCCGTTATCTCGCCCGATGTGAATTTTGCGCTCATCTCATTTTGGCGTGCGACGATGGCGTTGATCTCGGCGGAGAGGTCGGTGAGGTATTTGTGCTTCTCCTCCGTCCACTCGCCCTCAAGCTCCGTCATATATTCGGTGTATAGGTTTTGCGCGTAGTCGCGCTTGACGTTGAACGCTCCGTTTGAGAAGTACGCCGTCGCTATGACGAGGACGACGAGCATTATCGCAGCAAACGGCGTCAGAATCTTCTTCGCCTCATAGCGCGCGATATGCGTGCCGAATTTCAACTTCGGCAGATGTATCTTCTTCAAAAAGTCGAGCTTAAATGGCAATTTCAGTTTTCTCTGCCCTATTGCGCCGCGCGAGAATATCGCCGCTCCGCCCGCGACGCACGCTATTATCACGACAAGGTACAGCACGATGAGCAGCGGCAAAAGCTCCGCGCATGTGCCGAAGAATTTGACTCCCGCCCACGTCGAGACGTATCTTGTTCCGTCTATGCTCCAAAAGAAGTTGATATTGCGCAGCGCCGAGTATTCGTTTAAGAAATTGTACGTCCCCACCACGTAATTGAGTCCGATGAACAGCGCTCCCACGGCGAACGGCGCGATGTAATCGGAGAACAGCCCCGCGAGAAGCACCACTACCGTCAAAAACGCGAACGCCGAGAATATCCTCGCCAATGTGACAAGCGCAACGCCCTGCCATATCGTGAGGAAGAACGGCGAAAACCGCATCGAATCGACCATCTGAAGCGGCAGAGAGGCGCCGCAGAGTCCGAGTTTAAGGTATACCGTCAGCAGCGTCGAGAACGTGAACAGCACGCAAAGAAGCGCCGACATCAAAAGTCCCGCCGCTATTTTCGACAGAAACGTCTTCGCGCGCCCGTTTTTCGACGCGCGCAAAATGAGCAGCATACCGCCGCTTTTTTCGGGAATAATCAGCATTATCCCAACAAAGAGCAGCGCGGCGAGCAGCGGCATACAAAAGCCGCTGTAATCGAAGAACACGTCGTACCCGACGACGTTCTCTGTCGGAAAGCTCAAGTTGTCAAGCTCCTCATACGACGCGAGCAGTTTCAGTTGATACTGCCACTCGAAGTCGTTTTCGGTGTAGCCGAGATATTTGTATTCGGTGATATGCCCGTTCGCCGTTCGGCGAGCGGCTTCAAGCGACGCCTTGTATTTTTCGTTAAGATTTTTGATATTGGCAAAATCGCCCCTGAAAAAGCGGTAATCGTTGTCGGTGTATACGTTTTCGGGGTATATCCGCTCTCCCGTTTCGGGATCGATATTCTGCGACGCCGCAAGGTACGCCGCATTGAACTGCTCGATATACTCGTCCATCCCCTCGGGATCGGCGTTATATATCTCCATAAAGTCGCTCAGCTGCTTCTCCGACGCGACCTTGTCCTCGGGTATTTCCCCGAGACACAGCCACACGTTCACCAGCATCAGCAGAACGAGCAGTACAAGCAATATTTTGTTTTTGAAGAGCTTTTTAAGCTCGTATGTAAATAGTTTCATGTCCTCTCCGTTAAATTAAGAAAAAATTTATCTATCTTGCTACGATTATTAAAACGGATCTTTGGTATTTTCTTCATATCTTGCTCTCATCTCGGCGATAAAGGCATTCAGCTCGCACTTGTAGCCGTATTTCGGATTTTCAAGTCCATGCTCTTCGAGGAAAGCTATTATGTCGTCGTCGATTCCCGGTTTATAGAATAGATTTTCATATTCGTCGGTGATCTCCACCGCGCAATCCAAATTCGACAGGTCATGATAAACATCGGCATATACCCATTCCACGCCGTCTATTTCAACTATTTTAAACCAAACACCAGTTGCACCTATTGTAGTCTTGTCATAATATTTTTCAAATGCGTTTGGTGTAGTCATTGTAAGATACTTATCTCCAACCTCACATCTGAACCGTCCGTAAACCTGTATGCTCGGCGTTCCGTATGCTTCCATTTCATAAACCGTATTATTTGTAAATCCTTCTTCATACGTTCCTCTGTATGCGTAATACGTCGACAGCGGCTCTCCTGAGGGATACAAATTACCGTTTCCTCCGCTGTATCCGGCAACATAGAAAATATAAAAATCGTTTGAGGCCCCGTATTTTGATGTGTCCTGTCCTTTTCCACGGTACATCATAGTTCCGTTTAAATACCGATTGCCTTTTATATTATAATAGTTGCTGTCTTGAAGTGCAAACTGTTCGGTAAATTTATATAATTCCTCGAATTTTATGTCTCTCACGCTCATATAATCACCGACGTACGGATATTTATCGCTGCCGAGATCGATATGTAATTTCGGATTTGCCGGCGTTGTCTCGGTCGTGTCTCCGTAATATTTTGCAAAGATTTCTTCTATCTCCTCGGGAGTCAACGGGTCAAACGGCTTTTCTCTGTTATTGATTTCAGCCCATACTCTCATCTCTTTAACG
>CAJONA010000120.1 GCA_905235755.1 uncultured Clostridia bacterium | reverse complement strand
ACCTGCACCGTCGCGCTGAAATTGTACTCGCCGCCTTTTGTGTGCGAAAAACCGCCGTCCCCGACGGAAAAGCTCATCATCGCGTCGAGCAGTGTGCTGCCGTTTTTGATGAAGCGCTCGTCGCTTTCGAAGTCGACGCCGAGCGACGACAGGGCGAGCATGACCTGCGCAGTGCTCTCGGGGTTTTCCCCCGACATCATACTGCTGTACCCGCCGTCGGGGAACTGTTTTTCAGATAAAAACGCGAGAGCGCGTTCTATCGCGCCGTCAGCGCCGAGTGCGTCGATATTCGGCGCGAGCGCCGCAAGCGCCATCGCCGTGACGTCGACGTCGGCAACGCTGCCCGTGATCGCCCAGCCGCCGCCGTCGAGTTCGAGCGAAAGAAGCTCGCCGATAACGTCGTCCTTTGAAATTTTATCGGTCGTCAGACCGTTGTTCAGCAAGTGCAGGCCGTATATATAGCTCATTATGCCGAGCTCGCCGATCGTGCCGTCGAGCGTTTCGACGGTGAGATCCGCGTAAGCTCCGCACGCGAGCATGGCGAGAGCGTACTTCTGCGCCGTAGTAGCTCCGAGCGTGCGCTCCGCCGAAATATACTCCCCTAGCGCGTCGACATACGACAAAAAGTCATAGCTTTCGCCGCTTTGAGCGAGCGCTATGACATACCACTCCGCAGTCGTCCCCGCCCCGTCCGCAAGCGCGCCGTCGATGAGAGACTGCACGTCTTCCGCGCCGCTCGTTTTCATCATAAACGCGACGATGCCGTCGGCGGTGCTTTTTGCGTCGGCGTATGAAGCTGACGACGGAACGGCAAGCGCCGCCAAAAGCGACGCCGCCGCTATTATCAACGCAAAAATTTTTGTTTTCACTTATTTTTTCGATTTCTTTTTCGTTATTACGACTGCCGCGCAGACGATCAAAAGGATCGCGCATACGCCGAGGATTACTATGAGCGTTGATGAGTCGCCCGAAACGGTCACAACGCATACAGGCGGCACGATAACGATATCGCCCGATGTTGCGCTGAGAACGCCCGATTTTGTCAGTTCAAGCGCGGCTTTCCCGTTGCTGTCCGTCTTAACGCCGGTGTCTTTGCCGTCGAGCGTCAGCGTCATTCCCGCCGCGGGAGTCGCAACGAGGTTCCAACTTTCGTCGTATGTGTAATAATTCAGCGTCAGCTCGACCGTCTCGCCCTTTTTGCCGCTTACCGTATTCACGTCAAAATATGTGTACGCGTCGCTCCAATACGTCGTATCCGAATATACGAACGCATATATGTGCGAGCCGTCTTTCACCGTGTCTCCGAGGCTCCAAGCCATTGCGTCGTCAACATAATATCCGTATGCGCCGCCGTTTTCCACTCCCCAAAGCTTTTGAAGCGAAAGTCCGTATTCGGTCTCTCCCGATGCGTATCCGTCTGCTTTTCCGTACTGCTCGTGCGCGGCGCGGAGCGCGTCGTCTAACGTCGCCGTTCCCGATGACGCCTCGATGCTCACGGCTTTATCCGCAAGCACGATCTCTCCGGCATTTGAGATCGTGACGTAAACGGTTGTCTTGTCAGCCGCCAGCGTAGCGACAGTTAACAAAGATGTCAACATAACAGCCAGAATGATTACCGATAGAATTTTTTTCATTTTATGTACTCCTTTATTTTTTCACGCTTTGCGTGATATTTTCACTTTTTTCGGCATTTTTTGCCTCGCGGCGACGGCGGCGAGCGCGCTGCCGCTTTTCCCTGTTTTTCTCAATGCGCGAAAAATCGCGTTCGGGCTTTATGCCCGCCGCTTCGAGCGCGCGCGGCCACGGGCCGAGAAACGACTTTATCGCCGCGACCTCATCGTCCGTAAAGTCGGCGCGGCAGACGTATCGCCCTTCCGTTTTTTCCTGCTTGTTTTGCAGCAGTTCTATGCATTTGTCCCTGTCGTAAGTCATTTGATTCACCTAAAAACAAAATATCCCCGCCAAAGGCGAGGATATGCAGCGTAAAATTTCCGCGCGAAAAGAAAGCCGCGCGGCTTATCTTATGGCTGCATTTTCTCACCCAAAACGTTTTTGTGCCAAAACTTTGCGGAAAGTATTCCGACTTGCGACATTGTCGCTCACGGTAATGGCAGTTGCGACGGATTTTCACCGAACTTCCCTTTTACGCCGAGGCAACCGCAAAGTCATATATTCAATTTTCTTTATTTTACCACGGTCGGCGGAAAAAGTCAACCGACAAAGTTGATAAAACAAATTTTTTTGGGCTCTTCTTTTTATGTTTTAATCAAAATTTAATATTTCATCACTGTCTAAAACATACTTATATGAATTTGCTGGGATTTTTTTTATACAAGAATTTATAGCATCTTCCGACGAATCAACGCCTATAAAATATCTTCCATTTTTTTGAGCAGCTAACAATGTTGTCCCGCTACCGCAAAAAAAGTCAAGAACAACAGAATTTTCATTAGACGATTGTTTGACTATCAAATCTAACATATTTGCATTTTTTTCAGTTGGATATATCGGATTTTGAGGATCCTTAAAAATCCACACATCTTGATAAACCTTTCCAAGTTTTTCAGAAAAATAATTTTTAATTCTTGGATTTCCTGATTTTGACCACTCAATGCGCCCTTCGGCATCTAATTTATCCAAAACCGACGGGGCATATCTCCAATGTCTTCCGACTGGCGGCAACATTCCTTTCCAAGACATTCCGGTTTCTCCATCAATTGTTTCTCCCGGAGCATGACACGGAACAGTTGTATATTTTCCTTTTTCATCTTCCTTATTGTATCTACGCTCATCGTCTTTTGTCATAGGCATCATAACATTATTCCAAATATTTTTTTCACTAATTACATAGAAAAGGATCACATCTTTTTGATTTCCCCATGCTTTTCGCTCGAAATTTTTAGGATTTGATTTTATTCTTGTTATGTCATTTTTGAAATTTTCCATTCCAAAAACTTCATCCATAATGATTTTTATATAATGACCAGTTTTGCAATCAATATGTAAATAAATTGAACCTTTTTCACTTAATAATGGTTTTGATAAAATCAAAGTGTTTTTTATGAACGATAGATATTCATCGAAACGCATATTGTCGCTATATGCTATTTTACTATTTGCGGTTTTTGAAACGGTTGTTCCTCCAATTTCGCATGAGTTAAATTTTCCACCGGTATTAAATGGAATATCCACGTAAATTAAATCAATTTTCCCCAAATAATTTTTATGTAATTTTGGTAAGACTTTATTATTGTCACCCTTTATCAATAAAGATTCCATTATTCCTCCTCATCTGTCAATGAAAAAATAAAATCTCTTAACAACAACGAAGATAAAACCACATTGTTGTTGCGTTTTAATATCGCATAATCTCTGCCTTTATCTTCAATATAAATTACTCCGTCAAGAATAGCTATAGGAATTACTTCAAATTGTGTAGTAACGGTGATAGATGTAAAAATATCCAAAGCTTTATCAAATTGATTGGACTGATTACCTCCGCTTGCCGAAATGAATTTTGCTTCACCTATAATGTACTTTCCACTAAACCTGCAAAGAAAATCCAGTCCTCTATTTCTCCCATATCCCAAATTAAGTCTTGCGAATTCTCCTAAATTTTTATCACTTAAATTTAATATCATATCAGAATTTGAAGATAAAAACTCTTCTTGATTATGAGAAACGGGTATACCGAGCGTTCCTTTATCTATCCATTCTTTGAAAGATGTTCCCATTTTTCTGTTTGATTCGGCCGGGCGTTCCATTTGATCAATAATCTGCTCGTATCCCAATTCGTTTAAGAGTCCAAATAATCTATTCACAGTCCTGGGATTTCTATCAAGTGAACTTTTGTCTTTTTTTATAAAACCAATATAACTATCCTTTATGGGGGACACTTCTCCTTTGATACATTCTAATATTAACTCTTTTTTATCATTATTTTCAATTGATTGTCTGATTTTGTTTTTTTTGTTTTCAGACAAAGGTCTTGGCATTCCATTTGAAACAGGATATACAGAAAATAACCTGTCTAAATAATTTGATGTTTTTGCCAAAGTAATACTTTTTCTTGTCCACTCATTCATATTTTACCTCCAATAATAATCAAAAACTTTGAGTTGTTTTGGTCAACCGACTTTGCAACATTTATTTCACGCTCACCGTAAATTCAAAATCGACGGTCCTGTCGGTGAAGCAGTATTTTTCAAGCGGGCGCGGGCCGCAGCTGTTCGATCCGACGCCATGCTGCTTATAGCCGACGATGAGATACGTCTTTTTGTCATCCGACAGCTCGTGAACGTGCGCCGTATTCGCCAACTCGTCCGGGCTGTGATGGAGCGCCGAGAACTCGAACTTTCCGTCGGGCGTTTTCGCTATCCGTCAGCTCGCAGAAATCCGCTTTGATATGGTTGCCGCACTCCTGCGGCTTTATCATCGGCTCAAATTCGCCGGTAACGGTCGAAACGAATTTGCCGAGCTTGTCGAAATTGCAGAAATCCGAATAGCTCGAAAAAGGTCCCATTCCGAAATACGTCAGATCCTCAAATCCCTCGCGCAGCGTAAACATCAACCCAAGGCGCGGGATGCTCCTCACCGTGCTGCGCTCCGGCTTCTCGCCGTGGACCTTCACGTTCATACCGTTTGACGTGAACGTGTACTCCACTGTCGCGGTGTAGAACGGCAGCTGCGATTTTGACGCGAACGCGCCGCAAACGCAGACCTTGGCAGCCGTGTCGGTGATCTCGGTCGAAGTCTTTATGACATACAGCTTCGCGTCGCGCATATGGTATTCATCCCACACGCGCCTTTCGCTTATATCGTTGTCCATCGGCGCGCGGCGCATTATCCACTCGGCGCGGCAAGTCAAACCGTCGCGCCCGCCC
>CAJONA010000119.1 GCA_905235755.1 uncultured Clostridia bacterium | reverse complement strand
TAATAGAGAAAGAGGACAAAAAAATGCAAATTTACGAAGAACTCAAAGCGCGCGGACTTTTGGCGCAGGTGACGGACGAAGAACACATCCGCGAGATGATAAATTCGGGCAAGGCGACGTTCTACATCGGCTTTGACTGCACGGCGGACAGCTTAACTGCCGGACATTTCATGGCGCTGACGCTTATGAAACGCCTGCAAATGGCAGGCAACAAGCCGATAGCGCTCATCGGCGGCGGCACGACGATGATCGGCGATCCGTCGGGGCGCACCGACATGCGTAAGATGCTGACGCGCGAGGACATCGATCACAACGCGGAGTGCTTCCGCCGTCAGATGTCGCGTTTCATCGAGTTCGGCGAAGGCAAGGCGCAGATGGTGAACAACGCGGATTGGCTGCTCGATCTCAACTATGTCGAGCTTCTCCGCGAAGTCGGCGCGTGCTTCTCCGTCAACAACATGCTCCGCGCGGAGTGCTACAAACAAAGAATGGAAAAGGGCTTGTCGTTCCTTGAATTCAACTACATGATAATGCAGTCGTACGACTTTTATCATCTCTACAAAACATACGGGTGCAATATGCAGTTCGGCGGTGATGATCAATGGTCGAACATGCTCGGCGGCACCGAACTTATACGCAAAAAGCTCGGAAAAGACGCGCACGCGATGACGATAACGCTCCTGACCGACTCGCACGGCAAAAAGATGGGCAAAACGGCGGGCAATGCCGTTTGGCTCGATCCGAACAAGACTTCCCCGTTTGACTTCTATCAGTATTGGCGCAACGTCGGCGACGACGACGTTATGAAGTGCATCAAAATGCTCACGTTCATACCGATGGAAAAGATAGAAGAAATGGAAACGTGGGACGGCTCGCGCATCAACGAAAAGAAAGAGATACTCGCGTATGAGCTGACCTCTCTCGTTCACGGCGAAGAAGAGGCGATAAAAGCGCAAAATGCGGCTCGCGCACTCTTTTCGGGCAAAGGCGACGCCGAAAACATGCCGACGACGGAACTTACCGCCGACAATTTCATCGACGGAAAGATATCCATACTCGATCTGCTCACTTTGTCGAAGCTCGCTCCGTCGCGCGGCGAGGCAAAGCGTCTTATCCAAGGCGGCGGCGTATATATCGGCGACGACAAGTGCGACTCGTTCTCCAAGGAGTTTTCCGTATCCGACTTTGACGGCGACGGCGTCATCATTCGCAAAGGCAAAAAGGTTTTCAACAGATTTATTGTTTCTTGACATCCGACAATTCGCTCAAAACAGGTTTAATTCGGACGTGCCGCTGTAAAAAAGTCACGTGCGAGCGCACCGTTCTTAAATCAACTTGATTTTTAACTGAAAACGCCGCGAAAGCATCGCGGCGTTTTTTATGCTGTTTTATATACCAATTCATAGATGTTTTGCTTTGGACCTTTCCGTCAACTGTGACCGTGCCGCCGTTATTCTTCCACGAATTGCCGCTGTTCTTGGCGGTATTGCCGTAAAATAAAACGCCCGACATCGTCAAAGCGGCGTTTGAATTTATATTCAACGTGCCGGAAGCGATATATACCCCGCCGCCCCGGCTTCCGGCACTGTTGCCGTTCACTGCGGCGCCGAGAGTCACCGTTTCGTCTGCGTTTCCGTGCTTCACCGCCGCGTCTATCGCCTCGCTCCGCTCGTTGCCACGTCGGCAAAAACGACCGTTCAGGTCGTTTTTTTCCGCTATTCTCCACCGTCGCATAGCATTTTCGGGCACGGCGTCAAGTGCCGCTTCCGAAAACGCTTGCTTTGGGCGGTTTCGCTTCGCTAAAAACAGCATAACATAAATGCAGTTCAGATACAAATCTCTTTTAATCATTTAGTCACCTCATAATTTCATCGGATACGACGCAACTTTTAGATATTTGTCAGTAAATTTAATGAACAACATTTGAGAGTAAGTGTCATCTCACAGCATATATTCCTCTCACCCTTTCTTACAAAGAACGGAATTTTGAAAATTTGTTATAAAACTCATTTCAATAACTCTGCCGAGTCCAGAAGCTGATTAGTATAGCATACCAATTTGTCATCAAGATACACCTTGATACCTATCTCCTTAGCCTGCGGAACACTCGGCAAATCGGCAATAGTCAAGCGACCGGGTCTACGAATATCGATCGCAAATTCTATCGACTGCTGATTATACACCGTTCTGGAGTTGAACCATTTTAACCACACAGTCACCTTGACGGGAGATAGCTCTTTTATGTCGTTTTTTTCCATCATCCGCTCTATATACCGCTTGCCGGCATATGTGTCAGAAAACGAAATGCTGACCGTGTTCTTGTGATAAACGCATTCAGACAGAAACAGCCCATTGTTCTCAAAAGTATCCTGTTTATAGACCTTTATGACGTTCTTATATTTTTCAAAAGCAAGAGGACTTTCTTCCTTCAGCAAATTTAAAAGCGTAGTGCGTTCCAAATTACTTCGGCACAGGATGTTACTGATACAAGCGTCAATCGGCATCGAATTCGGATGCACGATCTCGGCGTGGCGGTATGCTTTGGTCGCTTCAAAGTTATCGAAACTGTTATCATAGATATAATCAAAATTGAGTTTTGAAAACGCTTCAACACCGCTGAAAGCCTTTGCACCATGTCCTGCCTGCGATGTTTCCGAAAACTCAACTCCCGGCAGCGCCAACAGCTTCTCAAGATCAAAAAGCAAAAAGACGGGAACAGGCACATTTGCGTTTTCATCTCCGTCATAGCGCAGTGCAGGATGCTTGTATCCCTCGTTATAATACTGGGTGGGTGTCAACGGACGAAAATAAAATCTGACCTTTGAAACAACGCCCGAATCTGTCATACTTATGACTTGACGGCTTGCATTGTCATTCATCATGACATTAAGCTGCGATGCGTCGGTGCGACTGTACAGATAACCTGACTTGAGAATACTGACGGCATTGGTTACGTCGGTATAATGGTATGCAAATCTCGGCCACCAGGAAACCGGGCTGTGACGCTCAGTGTTTTCGCGAATAATATCAATATATTCCAATTTTATGCCTCCTTAAAGGCGAGAACTCTGCCAAGTCCCGCGTTGACCTGATAACCGTCTTCCATAATGTTCAGCTTTGAATTGTACAGCTTTATTTTTGACAGATACCCGGCGGAATACAAAAGCCCGTATATCATTACTTCAACCTCGTCCGCATTTTCGACAGAGAAAACAGAACGCGCGCGTATATCGTCCCATATACCGTACAGGCGATTTTCTTCTATATTCAATATTTTATCCGATCCGGGAGAAGTAATCTGCATAACGTCTCCACTGAACCGCATCTCATATTTAACGTCGTTTATATTGAACCGGTACGGCAAAAACGCACTTAAATGCAGCAGATCGTCCTTGACGCCGTTAAATGACATATCCTTAGCGTTTTCTTTCAGCCAATCAATTGTTTTTTTAGCTTCTCTGTGTTCGGGTACAATATCGGGACCTGTCCCGAGATAAATATAAATATCTATCGGCAGCTTTTTCAAATATTTTTCCATAAGCGGCTTTACGTCATTCCAATCAAGCTCTCCATTTCCGCATCCGAGTCTTGGAAACGCAGCCGAAGTTATGTTTTTTTCCGCGTATGTCTGAACAAACTTGTTCAGACCTTTTTCTATATACTCAAGCTTTGAAGGATTACGCCAGTTTTCTTTGGTAGGGAACAGCAGCAGCCAGTGATCCGCTTCATAAAAAAGCATCAATTTCCCGATGGTAAGCAAATGCTTCTCGCATGCGATCTTATACCTATCAAACATTTCCGGGTAACGCTGCTTAAAGGAAAGCGCAAGCCCCTTTCCCATAACGCCGACCGTGTTTACGGTATTTACAATAACTTGCGCGGGACTGTCAAAAATATCTCCTTCAATATATTCGATCATAATCTTTCTCCTTTATCACGTGATCGTGATTTTATCTCCGTTTGTGTAAACAAATTCACATTTTAATTCACACCCGGATACAAGTGCTATGTCCGCAAGTTCTTCGATAGAGAAATTACCGCGTTTCATTTTTTGATTGAATGCCTGCGGCGTTTTATCGAGTCTTCTTGCCATTTCTGCAAGTGACATATTTGATTTTAAGCAAAGCAGTTTGAGTTGTTCATCAATTCGCATTTATTTTACCGCCTCCCTATAATTATTATAAATTAATATGTTTATTTTGTCAATAATTTTATTTATATTTTCGATAAAAATCGCGTTCTCCGGTTACTTATACAGAGAGCGCGATTGACATTCTGTGTTTCCGATTTTGTACAGATTGACATTTTACTCAACCATTGTTTGATACGTTCAACCAAAATACAACTACACAGTTATTGTTTTTTTCTTTCCTTACGATA
>CAJONA010000118.1 GCA_905235755.1 uncultured Clostridia bacterium | reverse complement strand
GCTCGGCGAGTGCGTGAGCGACTCGACGGAACAGAACCTGAAAGTTCGCGTTGCGGCTGAAAACGGCGCGACGGCAGGGAAGACAGATCTCGCAAAGCGCGCAAAGGCGCTGAACCTCGACGCCATTCACGACACCGTGCACGAGATGGCGCGCGACGAAGCCCGCCACGGCAAAGCGTTCGCAGGACTGCTGAAGAGATATTTCGGCAAATAATCAGGCATAATAAAAAAGCACCCCGCGGGGTGCTTTTTTGTATGACTGCGCCGAAAACGGCGATCAATTTGAATAAATGAACAAGTCGTAATTTCCGACAGTGTTTTTATACGTGTAATCCGAATAGTATGCGAGAACGACATAAAGCGTTACGGTCGATGAAGATGTGTTCGTATAAGTCATTAACACCGATGCTATGTCGTTGATGGTCAATATTGCTCCTCGCGCTAAAATATTTCCGCTTGAATCGGTAAGTAATACCGCTATTCCCGTCGCGTCAACCGAATACTCCGGGATCATCCATGCCGTGAATGTTTCTCCCGGACCGATCGTTACCTTATAAAAATCATAGTCGTTGCTTTTGTCTATGCTTCCCGATATCGTTGTGCCGTTGCCGTATGTCCTGAGGTCCGCAAGGGCTGGCGAATAGTTCGGCTCAACTTCATCCACAATATAATCATAAATGAATATTGTAAAATACGGACCGTGAGCCGCGTAGAACTGCTCCATCGTCATGGGACTCGAGTAGTCGAGATTATCGAGCTCTTTAACTGATATTGCAAAATTTATGTTATTACCGCCGATTATATCGAAGGCATTTACACCGAGAACTTCTCCGTATTCGTTGTATAGCGGCCCTCCGGAGCTTCCGCTCGATATCGACGCGTCGTGCTGTATGCACTCCACGCCGTCAATTGTTCTTTGCGGCGACGATATGATGCCTTTTGTCATTGATGCGGCAAATCCTTCCGGATTTCCGAATGCATAGACAGTCCAGCCGCCGACGGGCGTTTCTTTCAACATTTTGACAGGCGACAGCCCTGTAGCGTTTATTTTCAGCACGGCGAGGTCTTTGGTTTCGTCGCAAGCGAGAACGCTTGTGACTGTATATGTTTTTCCGTTGATCAAAATTTCTATTGCGTATGCTTCGTCTATTACGTGGAAGTTTGTGACTATTTTTCCGTCTTCCGAAATAACAAAGCACGAACCGAGCGAAAGCGGATCCGAATTTTTATCATATGTTATTACTTCGCCGACGCTCTTTGAAGCGAGGGCATATATTTCTTCTGAAGTCAATATCGACAATTTATAGCTTTCGATATATGATTCGCCGCAGCGTGTGCATTGATAACGATATTTTCCTTCTTTGAGACCTGTCGCCTCCACCAGTACCGACTGCTTGTAATCGTGACCGAGCGCAGTTGTCTCGCTGTCGGTGTATGAGTCGTCGCAGCGCGAGCAGGTGTGCGTTGTGTATCCGTCCTCGGTGCAGGTCGGATCCGTTACAACGGCATCATAGTCGTGACCGAGCGCAGCTGTTTTGCTATCGGTGTATGTATCGTCGCAACGCGAGCAGGTGTGCGTAGTGTAGCCGTCCTCGGTGCAGGTCGGATCCGTTACAACGGCACCATAGTCGTGACCGAGCGCAGGCACGATATCGTCATTGTATGTATCGCCGCATTTTGAGCAAACATAAGTCGTATATCCGTCTTCGGTGCAGCTTGGAGCTGTTACCGATGACAAAACATATTCATGTTTGCACTCGCAGCCGCTGAGAATAAATGCGGAAAAAACAATAACCGCGAAAACAGCAACAGCCGTGAGAAAAGATATTCTTTTTTTCATTTTGTGTATTCCTTTCCGTTTAATTAAAATAACCGCGCAATCAAAGCAGAGCACAAATAATGCACGCCACGATCGCAAAGCACACTATTTAATCGATTGTTATGTTATATTATAGCATATGAACGAATGCTTGTAAATACTTCTTTACAATTTTTTATATTTTTTTAATTTAATAAATGAAAGCATTCATTTTGACTTTTTTCATACATCGCTCTTGCCGCAACGGTAAGTACCGCCGCGATGATAGCCGGAATTTGAAATTTGCTTTTTTCTGTCGCTTGATTGCTAATGGGTAACTCCTGAAAAAATAAAAAATGCGCCGACCGAAGTCAGCGCATAAAAACGCACGCTTCGATCGTCGCCAAACAATTGAATTCAACAAGCCAAAAAGAGAATGTCAAATAACAGAGCGTGCATTTTTATCAAAAAACAAAAATACACTCTCTTTTAGACTCGAAAATGTTTTCAATTGCTTGGCATTTTTAATTTTATCACATTGTTCGGCGGTTGTAAATACTTTTTAAAAATTATTTTTTAATATCAACAAAAGGGATTATTCATCTTGACTTTTTCCTTTCATCACGATACCTTAACGATAAATACCGCCTCTGCGATGGTCGCAGGACTGCTGAAAAGATATTTCGGGAAATAATAAGGCAAAACGAAAAATCCGCCCACACGGGCGGATTTTTGCTTTTCGGTTACCTTGTGCGCAAAGGGAGCTCCCGCGAAGCGGGTGAGGGATTGTATGCATTCACCATCAGGAGAAGATTTTTTTAATATCTCCGTCGGTGCAGTGGATGGTGTATTTGCCGGTGCTGTCGTTCCAAATACGGCCTTTTTCTATATCATTCCACTGTGCTTTTGTGCCGGTATAAGTTATGCTCGTAAGGCTTTCGCAATACTCGAATGCATGA
The DNA here is from genome assembly GCA_905235755.1 of uncultured Clostridia bacterium. Lineage (GTDB taxonomy): Bacteria > Bacillota > Clostridia > Oscillospirales > CAG-272 > RGIG6816. The sequence continues at coordinate 2,945 of CAJONA010000118.1, read as the reverse complement.
CCGCCAATATATGTAACGCTGTCGGGGATAGTAATGCTTGTAAGGCTTGTGCAACCCTCGAATGCCTCCCAGCCTATGCTCGTAACGCTACCGGGTATTGTGATACTTGTCAACTTTGTGCAAGACTCGAACGCATAATCGCCTATGCTCGTCACGCTTCCGTCTGTGGGAATAACGCTGTTTTTACATCCCTTGATAAGTGTTTTTCTTAACGTTTCAATTATGCAATTGCCGTCGCTGTGATATACCGGATTATTATTACCGACTGTAATGCTCTCAAGGCTTGTGCAACCTTCGAACGCATCACGGCAAATATATGTAACGCTGTCCGGTATCTCTATGCTCGTAAGGCTTGTGCGATAGAATGCCAAACCGCCGATAGATGTAACGCTGTCCGGTATCGTTACGCTCGTAAGTCTTGTGCAACTGTGAAATGCACAATTACCGATAGACGTTACGCTGTCCGGTATCGTTATGCTCGTAAGTCCTGCGCAAGCGAATGCATAACCGCCGATAGACGTAACGCTGTCCGGTATCGTTATGCTCGTAAGGCTGTAGCAACCCGAGAATGCACCCTCGCCGATAGATGTTACGCTATCCGGTATCGTTATGCTTTCAAGACTTGAGCAATACCCGAACGCACGCTCGCCTATGCTCGTCGCGCTCGAAGGTATCTCTATGCTCGTAAGGTTGGTGCAATACCAGAATGCACGCTCGCCGATAGACGTGACAGGCAGACCTTTATATGTTTCGGGAATAACTATTTCTCTCTTGTCTCCAAATGCCGAAACAGACCATCCGCCTTGTATAGGGGTAAATGTCAATCCAAGCGATTCATCCGTTTTCTGTCCGCACGCGCAGAGCATAATGCCGAGTGTTGACAAAATCAGAATCAATGCGATAATTTTCTTCATAGTTTTTCCTTTCCGCCGTTTTACGGCAATAAAAATGCACGCCAAGGGTATATTTACTTGTATGATACATTAAATATATTACATTATTATACATATGTCAACACATTTTTTAAATCTCACCATTTTGGATTTCACATTATTTTTCACATCGTCTTGACTTTTTGCCGAAAAAGGTTAAAATATATAGTGGTCTAATTTGGGCAAACGGAGATAAAAAAACTATGGATCTTAAAGATATTCGTCTTTTTCTGTTCGACATGGACGGCACGCTTTATCTCGGATACGATATGTTCCCGTTCACAAAGGAACTGCTCGAAACGATACGCGCGCAGGGCAAAAAATATCTGTTTATGACGAACAATTCGTCGATGAACGTGTCGGCGTACGTCGAAAAGATGAAAAAACTCGGCATCGATACAGTCGAGGACGATTTTATAACATCGGCGCAGGTGACGGCGATGTATCTGACGGCGAATTACCCCGGCAAGAAATTTTACGTTTCCGGCACGCGCTCGTTCGTCGATGAGCTTCGCTCGTCGTCGGCGGTAATAACCGAGGAATACTCCGACGACATCGAGGGCGTAGTCATGGGATACGACACGGAGCTGACTTTTAAAAAGCTCTGGAACATCTCAAAACTGCTGACCGAAAAGGACATACCGTACATCGCGGCAAATCCCGACCTCGTATGCCCGACGGAGTTCGGCTCCGTGCCTGACTGCGGCTCGGTCGCGGAGTGATATATAACACTACGGGCAATCGCCCGCATTTTATCGGCAAGCCGCGCCCCGAAATGCCGCTTTTCGCCATCGATCGCATGGCGAAGGACGACGACACGATAAGCGTCGACACGACGCTCGTCGTCGGCGACAGGCTTTACACCGACATCGCATGCGGGTTGAATTCGGGCACGCACACGCTGCTCGTTTTCAGCGGCGAGACGACGCGCGAGCAGGCGGAGATAAGCCCGTATCAGGCGGAATTCAAACTGCGGGATTGCGGCGAACTGCTCAAAATTTTAAAAGAAGACGATACCATCGGGAGGCAAATATGATTTATGACGTTGCGATAATCGGCGGAGGCGTTGTCGGGGGACTCATCGCCCGCGAACTGTCGAAATATGAGATAAATACCGTACTGCTTGAAAAAAGCGACGACGTGGCGACGGGCGCGTCGAAGGCGAACAGCGCGATCGTGCACGGAGGCTTCGATCCGGAGCCCGGCACGCTCAAAGCAAAGCTGAACGCTCGCGGCACGGCTATGATGCGCGAGCTTTGCGAAAAGCTCGACGTTCACTACAAAAACAACGGCTCGCTCGTGCTCGCGTTCGACGCGGATCAGGACGAACACGTAAAACGCCTTTATGAAAGAGGAATCAAAAACGGCATACCGGGGCTTTCGGTCATCAGCGGCAGCGATGCGAGAAAACTCGAACCCGCGCTCTCCGACGACGTTACGTCGGCGCTGCTCTGCACGTCGTCGGGCATCGTCTGCCCGTACGATCTTACGATCGCGTCTGTCGGAAACGCCATGGACAACGGGGTGGAGCTCATCTGTAATTTCGAGGTGCGCTCGATAGCCGACGACGGCGAAAAATATACGCTCTCCGACGGGGAAAAGACCGTCGAAGCGAAATACGTTGTCAACTCCGCCGGACTTTACTCCGACGTGATAGCGAAAATGCTCGGCGACGAGTACACGATAATAGCCAAAAAAGGCGAATATATGATATTCGACCGCAGCGAAGGCACGCTCGTCAGCCGCACCATATTCCAGACGCCGACAAAAGCGGGCAAGGGAATACTCGTAACTCCGACGGTCGACGGCAACCTTATGATAGGCCCGACGTCGGAGGTGTGCGAAAAAAACGATAAATCAACGACGCAAAACGGTCTTGATCTGACGCGTGCGACGGCTCTTAAATCGACGCAAAAGCTCAATTTCCGCAAGGTCATAACGTCGTTTGTCGGACTTCGCGCGTCGTGCAAAGAGAGCGACGATTTTATTATAAAGATGTCGGACAATTCTCCG
>CAJONA010000117.1 GCA_905235755.1 uncultured Clostridia bacterium | reverse complement strand
GGTAAATCCTTTGGACCTAAATGATCTATTTTTACTTCTTCTTCTCCTCCTTCTTCTTTTTTTTCTCCTACATTTTCTTTGTTTTCTTCTTTTTTATTTTTATCGGCTTCGCGCAGAGCGTTTTCTTCCTCGCTCTTTTTTTTGCGCTCTTTCGCTTTTTCCTCAATTTCCTCGATGCTCGCGCCGTTCATCGCCATATCGAATTCGTCGCCGTCCATGATCTCGTTGCGGACGAGAAATTCCGCGATGAAGTCGAGTTTTGCGCGGTTTTCGCGGAGAAGTTCAAGCGCCTTTGAGTACGACTCGTCGATTATTTTCTTTATCTCCTCGTCGATAATAGCCGCCGTTTTGTCCGAATAATTCTGCGTCGTGTTGAAATCTCTGCCGAGGAACACTTCGTCGCTCGAATGTTCGCCGCCGAGGTGTATCGTTCCGAGAACGTCGCTCATGCCGAGCTGCGTCACCATCTGACGCGCTATGTCGGTCGCGCGCTGAATGTCGTTTGACGCTCCGCCGGAAACGTCGCCGTAGATGATCTCTTCTGCGGCTCTGCCGCCGAGAAGCATCGAGATCTCTTCTTTGAGCTGATTTTTATATACGCTGTATCTGTCTTCGACAGGCGGATTTAACGTGTATCCGAGAGCGCGTCCCGAAGGGATTATCGATATCTGCCTTACGGGATCCTGCGTCGGAAGGATATGAGCCAGGATCGCGTGTCCCGCCTCGTGATATGCCGTTTTGCGCTTGTCTTCTTCTTTTATCTTGTTTTTCTTTTTCTGCGTGCCGACCGTTATCTTGATCATCGCTTCTTCGATGTCGGTCATGCCGATGAGCGATTTACCCTTGCGCGCCGCAAGCAGAGCGGATTCGTTGAGCAGGTTTGCGAGATCGGCGCCCGTAAATCCTACGGTCGTCTGCGCTATTTTGCGCATATCGACGTCTTTTTCAAACGGCTTGCCTTTTGAATGGACGGCGAGTATCTCCTCACGTCCTTTGATGTCGGGATATCCGACCGTTATCTGCCTGTCAAATCTGCCCGGACGCAGCAATGCCGGATCGAGGATGTCGGGACGGTTCGTCGCCGCTATGACGATGACGCCGTCGTGGGTGTTGAAGCCGTCCATTTCGACGAGGAGCTGGTTTAACGTCTGCTCGCGTTCGTCGTGTCCGCCGCCAAGTCCCGCGCCGCGGTGACGTCCGACGGCGTCTATCTCATCGATAAATATTATGCTGGACGTCGCTTTTTTCGCCGTTTCGAAAAGATCGCGCACGCGCGACGCTCCGACGCCGACGTACATTTCAACGAAATCCGAACCCGATATCGACAAAAACGGAACTCCCGCTTCGCCTGCGACAGCTTTTGCGAGCAGCGTTTTACCTGTTCCGGGAGGGCCTACGAGAAGTATGCCACGCGGAATTTTTGCACCGAGCTTGACGAACTTCTGCGGATTTTTCAGATATTCGACGACTTCCATCAGCTCCTCTTTTTCCTCGTCTTCACCTGCGACGTCGGAAAAATGAACTGCGTTTTTGATGTCGACGACGGGTTTTGCGCGCGACTTGCCGAAATTTTGTATCTTCATTTCGCCGCCGCTTGCCCGCCTCATGGCGAATACCCAAAGCGCTATCACCACTATCATAAGGATGAGATACGGCAAGAACGACAAGAACCATGACGGCTGCTGAGGATCGGCGATATCATAGCTTTTAAGCACGCGGTCATCCGCCGGCGTGTTCAGCCGCGCCTGCAAGTAGTCGTCGATATCTTCGAGGAATATATCGAGACTGCGAAGCGTCCTTGAATAACTTTTGCCTTCTGTCGTCGTTATCTTCAAAACGTTGCCGGAACTTATCGTAAATTCCTTTACTTTATCCTGATAGATCATATCTATGATTTCGTCGTATGTTATCGCCTCGGCACTTCTCATACCGCTGATAAGATACGCGGAGAGAAATATCACGACGCCTATGATAAGCACATATAGGATGATCGTTTTTACCGTTGATTTCATTGAATGTCCTCCGATATATATATTTGTCTTACGTCAAATGTCATTTGGTCATTTTTTAAAATACCACAATTATATATTATCACAAAATCCGCGCGAATTTGTACACAATTTGTGAATATTTTTATATTGATATGTTAAAATAACGCGTTTTTATGCTTCAAACACGATTTTTTCGCCTTTTGTCAGGAAAATATTGCCTTTTTTTGTTATAAGTGTGCCGCCGCCGCGGTTGGTCGACACGGCGAATTTTTCGCCGTCAAACGATACGTCGACATACCCGTCGTCGCCTATCGGCACACTGCCGGAGAATTTGCCGATCCCGATATCGTGCGGCTCGACGGCAAATTCCGAATATCCGACGCCTGTCGGGTATACGCCGAGCGCATATCGCCCGAACAGATATATCGGCGACGATCCCCACGCGTGGCAGAGCGATTTTCCGTATTTTGAGCCGTACATCGCGTAGTGATCGACGACGTTTTTGATTTTCGGGTCGTATTCCTCCCATATCGTTGTCGCACCGAGATCTATCATACCGCCCCAATATGAGCGGATCATATCGACGACATATTTATATTCGCCGAGTCGGCACATCGCGTCAAGCTCGAAATATTTGAAATACGGCGTCGTTATCGCCGGCACATCATCGTTTTTGATGACGCATTCGGCTATTTTTTTGACCTGATGATCGTTCGCAACGCCGAAGAGCAGCGCCCATATATTTGCGTGCCGCGTGACGACGTCACGCCTGTCGTCGCACCCGATGCAGTCGATGTACGCGCCGCGCTCCTCACGCCAGAAGTATTTGTTTATATTTTCGCGCAAAGACGCGGACTTTTCGCGGTATGCGCTCCCGTCATATCCCAGCTCTTCGGCGCATTTTGCCGCCGACGAGTACGCGGCGCAAAGCGCGACCTGTTCCGCGCATACGACGCCCGATTTTGCCGTGTCCGCCCAATCGACGAATATCCAGTCGCCGCGCACTCCGACAAAGAAGCCTCGCTCGTCGAGCCGCTTGTCGACAAGACGGAAGATGCTCTCGAATTTGTCATACACAAATTCGAGGAAGTCCTTGTCGCCCGAATGCAGGTAATATTCATAGATCCCGTTTATTATGAGAAACGTATAGTCGGGGATGGTGTTCGTAAATGCTGTGAACGGCTCCGTTCCGAGCAGAGAAATTATGGTGCGGCGCACCGAATCGAAGTCACCGAAAAGATAATAGTTCACAAAAAAGCTTTGGTAAGCGTCGCCGCCCCATACCCATCTGTCGCGCTTGATCCCGTCGAGGTAGCACTCGCGCGTGTTCAGATGAAAAGTGTATTTACAAACGTCGAGAATCTTGTTCAGCTTCTTGTCGCTTGATTTGAAATTGCCGCGGTAATTCAGCGGCAGGTACTCGTAATCGAGCGATACGTCGACGTTTTTGTCTCCGACAAAAACGTATCTGCACGCGCGCGTCGGGTATTTATGCGACGCTTCCGATTTTTCGAAAGTGTCGGTGATGACTGCGTTTTTGCCGTCGAGCGCTTCTTCGCGCGACTCGCCGTATACGACGGCGGCTGCGCCGCATCTGCCGGGCTTTTTGTTTTTTACATTCAAAAGACCGAACGTTTCCTTGCCGAAATCGAAAAGCGTGCCGCCGTTTATCCGCTCGCGCGAAACGGGCGCTGTCGTTTTGTAGCTGAAGAAAAATTTTTCGGGATCGTCGGAAAGTTTTGTGTAATGGTCATTTGTTCCGACGTGATAATCGCGCCCGCCGTAGTTGCCTATGCGCCAGCTCTCGTCGGAGGCGAACGTGTCGCCCTTGACATAAACGGCGGGAAGCCCCGACGGTTTGAAAACGTTTATCTTCACAAAATTGCGTCCGACGTCGAGCTGTACGGGTTTGTTCGGATCAAAACGCGCGCCGTTGACCGTTACGGAAACGTCGCCGCAGTTTGAATAAACGCGCATCGCCTCGGGCGCGTCGAGAACAGCTATCTTATATACAAACAGATTTTGACGCACGCCGTCAACTCTCCACATCGGCGGGCAATACAGCCCGCGTTGCTCGCGGCGGTTCATCATTTTTTGCGTATGGTACAGCTCAAAATCGCCGTAGTTCCATATCCATTTTGATTTTTTCATTTTTTGTCCTTTCCGAGCATCTTTTTAAGATACTGTCCGGTGTATGACTTTTCGCACGCGGCGACTTCTTCGGGCGTGCCCGTCGCCACCACGGTGCCGCCGCCGTCGCCGCCCTCGGGACCGAGGTCGATTATATAGTCGGCGGATTTTATTACGTCGAGGTTGTGTTCGATGACGACGACGGAGTTTCCGCCGTCGCAGAGGCGCGCCAGAATTTCGAGCAGTTTTTGCACGTCGGCGGTGTGAAGTCCCGTCGTCGGTTCGTCGAGTATATATATCGTCTTACCTGTCGCGCGTCGCGAAAGCTCCGTT
>CAJONA010000116.1:4948-13648 GCA_905235755.1 uncultured Clostridia bacterium | reverse complement strand
GGCCGCTGCAACATCGGCGACAAGTTTGTCTGCAAGGACCTCGCCCTTGTATATCCAGCATTTGACGCCGATCTTGCCGTAGGTCGTGTTTGCCTCTGCAAAGCCGTAGTCGATGTCCGCTCTGATAGTCTGAAGCGGTATCGTTCCCTCGTGGTAGCTCTCGCTTCTCGCGATCTCCGCGCCGCCGAGACGTCCGCTTGTCATTATTTTGATACCCTTTGCTCCGAGTCTCATCGTTCTGCCTATCGACTGTTTCATCGCACGGCGGAACGCTATTCTCTTTTCGAGCTGAGCGGCCACGTTCTCTGCGACGAGCTGCGCGTCGAGGTCGGGCTGTCTTATCTCGGTAACGCTTACCGATACGGGTTTATTTACGATAGCTTCGAGACTTGCGCGAAGCTTGTCGATCTCCGAACCGCCGCGTCCGATCACCATGCCGGGTTTTGCGCAATGGATATTGACTTTTACGATCGCCGGTGTGCGTTCGATTTCTATTTTCGGAACGCCTGCGGCTTTAAGAAGCTCCTTGAGGTATTTTCTGACTTTGTAGTCAGATACGAGAGTTGCGCCGAAATTCTTGTCGCTCTCGAACCATCTGGAGTCCCAGTCTTTGATAACGCCGACTCTTAAGCCGTGCGGATTAACTTTCTGACCCATTATTCAATACCTCCTTAGCTTTCTTTCTCTTTGAGAGCCATCGTTATGTGGCTCGTTCTCTTGAGCAGTCTGTCTGCGCTGCCTTTCGCACGCGGGAGCCATCTCTTAAGAGTCGGGCCCGGGCAAACGAAGCATTCGCTCACATAGAGCTTGCTGACATCCATGCCGAAGTTGTGCTCTGCGTTTGCGATAGCGCTCTTGAGGAGTTTCTCGAGAGGCTCGCAAGCCGCTTTGCGTGTGTTTTTGATTATAGCCATCGCTGTCCCGGCGTCTTTGCCTCTGATGAGGTCAAGCACGATCTCAACTTTGCGCGGGGATATTCTGACATATTTAAGATAAGCTTTTGCTTCCATTTATATTTCCTCCCTTTGCTTAGTTGCCGTTGTTCGATGTCTTCGAGCCTGCATGGCCCTTGAATGTTCTTGTGGGCGCAAACTCTCCGAGTCTGTGTCCTATCATGTCCTCTGTAATATATACCGGAACATGTTTTCTTCCGTCGTGGACCGCTATCGTATGTCCCACAAATTCGGGGAATATTACGGAGGCGCGCGACCAAGTCTTTATAACCTTTTTCTCGCCTTTTTCATTCATGGCGGAAATCCTGGAAAAAAGTTTGGCTTCGACGAAAGGTCCTTTTTTAAGGCTTCTACTCATTTCTTGCTTCCTCCTGACGTTTATTTACCGTTTCTGTGTTTTACGATGAACTGTTCTGTTCTCGACTTCTTGTTTCTCGTCTTATAACCGTTTGTCGGCTTGCCCCAAGGCGTTACGGGAGACGGGCGTCCGATCGGGGACTTGCCTTCACCACCGCCGTGAGGGTGATCGCACGGGTTCATAACGGAACCGCGGACAGTCGGGCGTATGCCTTTATGTCTTGTCTTGCCGGCTTTACCGACCTTGACGTTTTCGTGGTCGATGTTGGAAACCTGACCTATCGTAGCCTTGCAATCAAGTCTGACGAGGCGAACTTCGCCGGAAGGGAGACGGACCTGAGCCATGCCGTTTTCCTTAGCCATAAGCTGTGCCGATGTTCCGGCGCTGCGGACGAGCTGACCGCCCTTTCCGGGGTAAAGCTCTATGTTGTATATGAGCGTACCGACGGGGATGCTCGATATCGGGAGCGTGTTGCCCGGCTTGATATCAGCATCAGCTCCGGAAGAGATAACATCGCCGTCCGTAAGTCCTACGGGAGCTATGATGTACTTCTTCGTTCCGTCCTCGTATTCCACGAGAGCGATATACGCCGTGCGGTTGGGATCATATTCAACGCCGATGACCTTCGCGTCGCCGAGTTCGAACGAACGCTTGAAGTCAACTATTCTGTATTTCTGTCTGTTGCCGCCGCCCTTATGACGAACGGTGATCTTGCCGTAGCTGTTTCTGCCTGCGTGTTTTTTCTTTACGCAGATAAGACTCTTTTCAGGCGAATACTTTGTGATTTCGGCAAAATCCGGCACTGTCATGCCGCGTCTGCCCGGAGTCGTAGGTTTATATTTGATAGTTGCCATTTCTTAACTCCTCCTTCATCAAATCATTCCGTCAAAGAACGATATCGTCTTTGAGCCTTCTTTGAGTGTTACGATCGCTTTCTTCCAAGCCTTTGTATAGCCGCTGTGTCTGCCGAGTGTCTTCGGTTTTTTCTTCATGCTTACCGTATTGACGTCAGCAACCTGAACTCCGAAAACTTCTTCAACCGCTTTGGCGATCTCCGGCTTTGTCGCCGAGGGGAGCACCTCAAACGTGTATTTAAGAGTTTTTGTTCCCTCAAGGCTTTCCTCGGTAATGATCGGTCTTATGATTATGTCGTATGAAGTCTTCATTGCGCATATACCTCCGATATCTGTTCTGCCGCGCCCTGTGCCAAAACGAGCTTGTTGCAATCGAGTATGTCATATACGTTGATCGTGTTTACAAGCGCCGTTTTAACGCCCTTGATGTTGGAAAGGCTGCCCTTTACAAACTCGTTGTTTTCAGCGAGGACTACGAGAGTCTTGCCGCCGGCGCCGATAGCGGAAAGCATATTCGCCATCGTCTTCGTCTTGTATTCATCGATTGTGATAGCGTCGACGACGATTATCTCATCGGATGAAAGTTTAGCCGAAAGCGCACCTTTGAGCGCGAGACGTTTTACTTTTTTATTGAGGTCGGTCTTGTACGTTCTCGGTTTCGGTCCGAGAGCTACGCCGCCGTGCGTCCATTGCGGAGCGCGTGTCGAGCCCTGACGTGCTCTGCCCGTTCCCTTTTGACGCCAAGGCTTCTTGCCGCCGCCGGAAACTTCCGTTCTTGTGAGTGTTGACTGTGTGCCCTGTCTCTGATTGAGGAGATACGCTCTTACAGCTGCATGAAGAACGGCCGCATTGACTGTTACCGAGAATACCGCGTCGGAAAGTTCCATCGTTCCAACTTCGGCACCGGTCATGTTAACCACTTTAATGTTTGCCATTGTTCATTCCTCCTTCTCAGTTTTTCACGGTATTGCGGATGAACACAATACCTCCGCGAGAGCCGGGAATCGCGCCTTTTACGGCGATGAGATTCTTCTCTGCGTCAACTTTAACAACGTCGAGGTTCTGAATAGTTACCTGTTCATTACCGTACTGACCTGCCATTTTCTTGTTTTTGTAGATTCTCGACGGAGTCGAGTTAGCGCCCATGGAACCGGGCTGACGGTGAACGGGGCCTACGCCGTGAGTCATGCGGAGCTTGTGCGCGTTCCATCTCTTGATGACGCCGCTGTATCCGCGACCTTTTGTGATACCCGTAACGTCTACTCTGTCGCCTTTGACGAATACGTCAGCGCTCACGATATCGCCTACGTTCATCTTTTCGGCGTCGTCGAGTCTGAATTCTTTGAGGTGTTTCTTCATCGAAACGCCCGCTTTTGCGAAATGTCCCTTTTCGGCTTTGGTGAGTTTTCTTTCCGCAACGTCTTCAAATCCGAGCTGAACACTGCTGTAACCGTCTTTTTCAACGGTCTTTTTCTGAGCGACCACACACGGGCCTGCCTCAATTACCGTAACCGGAATAACGTTTCCGATTTCGTCGAAGATCTGCGTCATGCCGATCTTCTTTCCAATGATACCTTTCTTCATTTTTTCCTCCTTTAAGGTTATTGGTTGACCACGGCGTATGCCGGCGGGTCAACTTGACTCTTGACCGGGGAGTGCGCTTATTATAATTAAGGAAGCGCACGCGTCAAAGCATTAAAGTTTTACTTCGATCTCAACGCCGGCCGGAAGTTCAAGACTTGTGATAGCTTCGATTGCCTTCTGCGACGGTTTGATAACGTCGATAAGGCGTTTGTGGGTTCTCATTTCAAACTGTTCACGGCTGTCCTTATATTTATGGACGGCGCGAAGGATCGTTATGATCTCTCTGTCGGTCGGAAGCGGTACGGGACCGGATACGGTAGCGCCGTTTCTCTTTGCCGCGTCAACTATTTTCTCTGCCGCCGCGTCGATGAGAGTGTGATCGTAACTTTTCAGTTTGATTCTGATTTTTTCGCTTACTGCCACTTTAAAATTTCCTCCTTGTATTATTTTTGCGTGGCGATCCGACGGATATCATCCCGCCGGGATAGTTTGAACATCGTCCCGCGCGTTTCCACGCATCCCACATAAAAGCCGGAATGCTTCCGGCAACATGGTCTCAAACGGATTGACGCCGCACGCGGCGCAATATCCAAAGGACTTTTCAAACTTAAACGGGCATACTCCACGGAAATTACCCGATTTTATCGGCAACCTTCCGCTTCATCGCACATCAAGCCTTTCCATTTTACACTATTTTCCCTTCTTTTGCAATAGTTTTTTGAAAAAAATCGAAAATTTTGCGTTCAAAAAATGTAGAAATTTTGATTTAATTTTAGCCTGTTTTTGTGCAAATTATACAATTTTAATATTTTTTTGAAAAAAGCTCCAAAAAAGCGTTGTATTATGATATAATCTTAATGCGCTGCATCTACCCGTGGCTCAATTGGATAGAGTACCGGATTCCGATTCCGGCGGTTGCAGGTTCGATTCCTGTCGGGTAGGCCACGCAAAGCATTGCGTCGCAGTGCTTTGCGAAATAAACGGAGGCGTAGCTCAGCTGGTCAGAGCGCACGGTTCACATCCGTGAGGTCATGGGTTCGAGCCCCCTCGTCTCCACCATGAAAGAAGCCTGATTTGTCTACCGGACAAATCAGGCTTCTTTCAATGATATCGGTTCCTGACGGAACGGATGATATATCTGCGGTATGATATCGCACTGCGCGCGATGACATTCGATTCGCGTATGATGCCGCTTCGCCGATGACGTGTACGGCGGCATGTTGCCGATATAATTTTTTCAAACATTGATTTTTTGCGTAAATTTTTCATATTTTTTATAAAAAAGTATTCCATTTTTCATTTTTATATGATATAATGTTCGAAACACGGGCCCGTAGCTCAGTTGGGAGAGCGCCGCGTTCGCAACGCGGAGGTCATGGGTTCAAGTCCCACCGGGTCCACCAGTATAAAAAATAAAAATTATTCGGGAGGATCATTATGCAATTATCTATCAAAAACAAATGGATCTCTATCGGCGGTTCGTCCGTGGTTCAGGACGTGGACGGCAATGACGTTCTTAAAGTAAAAGGCAAGGTCTTTTCATTCACAAGTAAAAAATTCATAACCGACCTGAACGATAATGTAAAGTATATCGTTCGCAACAAATTCTGGCGTCTTTTCGCCTACAAGGCGTTCGTACTCGATCCCGAAGAGAACACGGTAGCGACGATCAGAAGAAAGGTATTTTCACTGCACGACCGTTATTTTATAACGTCGAATCTCGGCGAAATGGAGATAATCGGAAATATCCTCCAATTCAACTACAAGATCATCCTTAACGGCAAAGAGGTCGGGCACGTTGCAAGAAAAATATCCCTGCGCGACTCGTTCGTTCTGACGATCGATGACGACGTAGACGCCACATTGATCGTCGCGTTGGTAATAGCGATCGACAACATAACGGATCGCAAAGATCAGAACGCGGCTTCTTCCTCATATTCATCCGGCAATTAAGCAAATATAATATCGATAAAAAGGTCGTGATCGCAAAGATCATCGACCTTTTTAAATGAAACGTCGCCGACGGGCGCGTCGGAGAAAGAGTAAAATAATGGCACTTGATATAACATCCTTGATAAATACCGTGATGACGCTTTTCATTATCGTCGTGATAAGCTGTATCGCGACGAAATGCAAGCTTATCGACGAGGTGTTCACGAAAGGCTTTTCGACATTTATAATTTGCGTCGCGCAGCCGTTTATGATAATGAGCGCGCTGTCGGAGGTCGAATTTTCACTTGAAAACCTCAAAAACGGTTTTATCGTCACGGGCATAGGCTTTATCGTCATGGCGGTGTGCGCCGCCGTTGCGCTTGTCTCAACGTTGAAGTTCACCTCGCTCGACGAGAAAAAGATATGCCGGTTCGGGATCATCTTCTCAAACTCGGGATTTATGGGAATACCCGTGATGAAAGCGACGTTCGGCGAAATAGGCGCGTTCTACGGAGCGTTTTTCGTGATAACGTTTCACATCGTTCTGTGGACGTACGGTATGTACGTGCTCTCAAAAGGCCGCACCGACATAAAAGTAAAGCCGCTCAATATGCTCGTCAATTACGGCACGATACCTGTGATAATCGGCATCATTTTATATCTCTTGCCGTTTGATATGCCGGTCGCCGTAAAACAGGCGATGAGCATGCTCAGCTCGATTTGTGCGCCGGGTTCGATGATAATTGTCGGCTCGATAATTGCCTCGATGCCTTTGAAAAAACTGTTTTTAGACAAAAAAGTCTATTACATCTGCGCGGTGAAGCTGATTCTTTGCCCCGCGCTGATATGTGTTCTTTGTACCGTGTGCGGTCTTAAAAGCGAGCTCGTTTATCTGTTCACGCTCATCACAGCTCTGCCTACGGCGACAAGCTGCGCGATGTACGCGCAAAAATACGACATAAAGCCCGATCTCGCCGCAAAGATATCGTCGCTGACAACTGTATTTTCTATGGCGACAATCCCTCTGATGATGTATTTTGCAAGTCTTATCGTATCGCTCAGAGGTTGAGCATTTGCGCTTTGTCCTCGCATTGAAATGAAATCATAACAAAAAAAGAGCGGCTCACGCTGCCCTTTTTTTATGCTGATACTTGGTCGCCTATAGCACTCCATTTCCACATTTAATCAGTTTCCTTCCGGATTACCATTTTTTTATTTCTGAAGAAATATAATCTGCATTATCGAACAACCATTTGCACATATCTGTTCTCCAAAAAGCAAATTCCAAAGTTTTTATATCCATTGGATCAACCAAAAGCCCGTTATTCTTCTTTTCTATATATCCTTTGTATCCAAAAGAACTTCTAAGAAGTGTAACCAAATAGAAATAAGGCATTAACTCCAAATCCAATTTGTTTATTTTTCTTATTTTTAGATATTCTCTTATATAGTCAATAAAATTTTTTATATCTATAATTCCGTATCTGCATTCTTCGCTAGAAAGCGAATATGAGCGGATAAGTTCCCAACAAATAGGGATTCTTGCACAACTGGAAAAATCAATTACCGCTTTCACTCCATTCCTTGAAAAAATCAGTTGTAGCACATTATAATCGCCGTGAGTATTTTCCAAAGTAAGAGAAGAAAAAGGAAACACAGTTGGGTCAAACGAACTTAATAACTTGCATTTGATTTCAAAATCCTTTGCGATTTTATTGTAATTCTCATCATCACAATTTAACCGAGTAAGTAATTTATTATAATTTTCAATTTCCAAATTCCCGGACCATTCGGAAAGCCAATCATGATCAAATCCCAAAGGAAGCTGAATTGGCAATTCCTCCATTGCAATATTCATATTTGCTAAAACCCCAACAGAGTTATAAAGCAAATTCTTTGGCAATTCGAATTTATGATATGTAATACCATCTATAAAGTTTTGCAGAGTACATAACTTGCCCTTGAATTCTTCTACATATCTATAATTTTTTGACAGTAAAAAAGTAGATACCCAAAAGCCCTTTTTAGTAAGAAAATCGCATATTGTTATCTCATTAGATAATGTATTAAGATCAAATTTTTTTTGATAAACTTTAAAAAAATATTTGCCGGTTTTGCTTTCAATTATAAAACACTTTGCAGAACCTTCCGTTAACTCAGTAATTTTATTGACGAAAATATTCCAAGTTTCAGTTAGAAACATCAACATTTCACAATAGTCAGAATCTTCCATATCGATAATATCACCTTGTCGTTGTTTTGTATATTATCTTGCGACGCGGCCGCTTCCGTCGCCGCCCGCGAGTTTTTTCACCTCATCGACCGTGACGCAGTTGAAGTCGCCCTCGATAGTCTGTTTGAGGCAGCTTGCCGCAACGGCAAATTCGAGCTTTTCCTGCGGACTCTGCCCCGCGAGCGTCGCATATATGAGCCCCGCTCCGAACGAATCGCCTCCGCCTACTCTGTCGACGATGTGTATCATGTATTCCTTAGAAAAAAAGTATTCGCCGTTTTCGTACAGCATCGCCGCCCAGCCGTTGTCCGACGCGCTTATCGACGAGCGGAGCGTTATCGCCACCGTCTTGAATCCAAAGCGGTCGGCGAGTTCTCTTGCGACGTATTTATACCCGTCGCGGCTGAGTTTTCCGCCGGTGATGCTCGTGTCGGGGGCGCAGATGCCGAACACGTCGGCGGCGTCCTCCTCGTTGGCGATGCAGACGTCGACGTATTTGACTATCTCGCTCATAGTCTTTCGCGCCTCTTCCCTGCTCCAAAGTTTTTTGCGGTAGTTGAGATCGCACGAGACGGTGATGCCGCGCTCCTTTGCCGCCTTGCACGCCTCGACGCAGATGTCCGCCACGTTTTTGCCGAGTGCGGGAGTTATGCCCGTGAAATGAAACCACTCGGCGCCCTCAAATATCTTGTCCCAATCAAAATCGCCGCGCTGTGCCTCGGAAATCGACGAATGAGCCCTGTCGTAGACGACGAGCGAGCCGCGCTGGCTCGCACCGCGCTCCAT
>CAJONA010000116.1:1418-4911 GCA_905235755.1 uncultured Clostridia bacterium | reverse complement strand
CGAAGCGAATTTATCCCCGCCTGCCCGACGGGATTTGACGGCAGCTTTGACACAAAACGCGCTTCGACGCCGTAATTTGAAAGCGACACCGCGACGTTCGCCTCGGCGCCGCCGTACGTCGCCTCATAGCTGTCGGCTTGAAGTATCCTGTAATGTCCCTTTGGAGCGAGACGAAGCATTATTTCACCGAATGTTACGACTTTTGCCATATTTTTACCTCTCAAATATATATTTTAATCTTTTTGATCGTTGTTTCCGTCGCCGATGCATACGGAACACGGTTCGTAACCGAGCGCGACCATCGCGTATATGCTCTCGGCGCTGTAAAAGACCTTGTTCTTTGCGCTCATCGACGCCGCATATCTGCATTCTTCCGAAACATGGAACGTCTTTGACGAGGCGTTGAGCACGAATATCATAAGCCCCGCCTCGTTTGTCGCTGCGGTCATCACGGTCGTCGCCTCGGTCATCGAATATGCCGAGCCGCGCGTGTTTTCAAGGTCGGTCCGTATTACGACGTCGGCTTTGCCGCACGACGCGAGCAAAACGAACGTCGCCGCCAAAAGGGCAAAAAATCTTTTCATCTGAATGATATTATCCTTTCGCAGACGGTGTAATCAATAATGATATATGGCAAAATAAAATCTGAAATTTTATAAACCGAAAACCAAATATCTGCATATAATTATACATAAAAAAACAGATTTTTCAAGAGAAATATAATATAAAAGCATAAAACCGCGGGCGTTCCGCGGTTTCAGACCGATATTTTCCCGTCCGACAGTATCAGAGTACGCGAAGCAAGCGCTTTTGCGTCGCCCTCGCTGTGCGTGATGAGCAGGACGCTCTTGCCTTTGAGCCGATCTTTTGCGACGGCTGTCACTTTTTCGCGCACGGCGTCGTCAAGCGCGCCGAACGGCTCGTCGAGAAGAAAATTATCCGCGCCGCTTGCGAGCGCCCGCGCTATCGAAACGCGCGCCGCCATGCCGGACGAAAGCTCCGAAGGATACATATATGCCGCGTCCGACATCAGAAGTTCGTCGAGAAGCTCCAAAGCGAGCCGGCTTTTTTCTTCTTTTGACATCGTGCGCTCCATGACGCACGTTATGTTCTCTATCACGCTCGCGTTTTCAAACAGGCGCGGCTCGGCGAACACGACCGCCGTCTTGCCGTCGGCAATGACTTCGCCGCCGTCGGCTTTTTCAAGCCCCGCGATAATGCGCATCGCCGTCGTCTTGCCGCTGCCCGACTCGCCCATCAGCGCGACGGTCTCGCCGTCGGCCTTTAAATATATACCGCGCAGTACGCTTTTTTCGCCGAACGATTTGGATACGTCTTTAAGTTCGAACATGTTTGCGACCTCCCGTCATTTTTTCGAGCGCGACCGCGAGCAATTTTTCGAATATAATGCTGAACACTATGACAGTGAGCGTCCATGCGAAAAGGTCCTCGCCTTCGAGATATGTTTTGGCGTTCCAAAGCATCGTTCCCATCGAGC
This sequence comes from uncultured Clostridia bacterium, assembly GCA_905235755.1. GTDB lineage: Bacteria > Bacillota > Clostridia > Oscillospirales > CAG-272 > RGIG6816. The sequence continues at coordinate 3,413 of CAJONA010000116.1, read as the reverse complement.
TTTTCGGGGTGCAGAGCACCTCCGCCGCTATGCCGGCCTTGAACGCGAGTCCGACGGACATCTTTATTCCCGCCGAGAAAAACGGCATGACAGACGGGATAGTGCAGTATTTCATCTTTTGCGCCCTCGTCAGCCCGTACACCTGCGCCACCTCGGCGCTCTCGCGCGGAACGGCGCGTATGCCGCGCAAAACGTTCGTATAAAGTATCGGCGTGACTATCAAAAGTATAGCGATCACAGGCACTTGTTCGCGCCCGAGGAAAAACAGCATCACGATGATTATCGACGCGACAGGCGTCGATTTTATCACCGACATCGCCGGCGAGATTATAAATTCGCCGCCCGCTTGCGCCAAGACGGAAAGCAGCGTTCCCGCGGCGACGCCGATGGCAAAGCCGAGGAACACTCTTAAAACCGAATTTAAGCACGCGAGATAGAACGCGCCGCTTCCGAGAAGTTCAAACAGACGCCTTACAGTCGCAAGCGGCGTCGGCAAAACGACCGATTGGCTCACGATGAGCGCGAGTATCTCCCACACCGCGAGCCAGAAAAGCACGCAGACGACCGCTTTTATGATCTTTATGCGTTTACCTTCCATAATAGAACGTGTCGGGCGGCAATGCTCCGCCGACAGACGATGGATTGGCATCAAACAGCACTTTCAGCATATCGGCGGTCATCGTCTTTGCCTCCGCGCCCGTGTAGCAGCATATATTGCAGTTGGGCAGTGCCCTCTGCGCTATCGCCGCCTTTGCGACGATGCCGTATTTTTCGATCATCGCCGCGGCTTCGGCGGCATTTGCATTGACATATTCGACCGACGATTTGTATTCATCGATGAACGCGGAGAGAGCCTTCGGATGTTCGTTTATAAATGAATTTGAAGCGACGATAACGCCCTGAACGACAGGGGTATCGCTTATTTTGCCCCACTCCTCCTCAATGTCAAGAGCGACGCGTATCTCGCCGGACTTATCCTGCATAAGCACAGACGTAACGCTCGGCTCGGGGATAAACGCGACGTCCGCTTTCCCGGTCAAAAGATATGACGCGACCTCGCTTCCGTCGCTGAGATATATAACCTCCACCTCGTCTTTGATCCCTGCGTTTTCAAGCAGGTACGAGAGGATATATTCCGGCGTGGATCCCTGCCCCGTCGCGTAGACTGTCTTGCCGCGAAGGTCGGAGACAGCGCTTATCGACTCGCCGCGCTCGACTATATAAAGAACGCTGAGCGTGTTCACCGCGACAAGCGAGATGTCGGCTCCTTTATTGAACAGCGTCGCCGCAAGATTTACGGGGACCGCGGCGATCTCAAACCTGCCTGCGAGAACTTCCGACGTTATCTGCGTAGGCGCGCTGACAAGCGTAAAATCGTACGTGTTTGACGTCTTACCGCCATTTGAGTCGTCGATGAGCTTCGCCATTCCCATGCCCGTCGGGCCGTTCAGCGCATATACGCGCAGCGTTACATCGTCCTCTGTCTTTCCGCACGACGCGAGCGTCAGCGCCGCGAATAAAAGCACGACTGCCAAAGCGGCGGATAAAATTTTCTTTTTCATATATTTGACCTCCTTGACGCGAGTTTTTTCGCGTCGATTATAATTATTTTTCCGTTTTCAATGCGAATAATTCCGTCGTCTTCGAGCATTTTCAGCGCGCGGTAGACGGTCGTCCTGCCCATACCGAGCTTTTTTGCCGCGGCGGCGCGGCTGAACTTGCATTCTCCGTCGCCTCCCGACGCGTCGATAATATAACCGGCGAGCGCCGAGTCCGATCTTTGCGACGTAAACGCGGCGATCTTTTTATTCAAAAAACATATCTTTTCAGACAAAAAGCGCGCATACGCGACGGCGACGGCGGGATCGCTCGCAATTATCGCTTCAAGCGTATCTTTCGCAACATACAAGACGGAGCTTTTTGCCGCGGCGCGTATCGACGAGATGTAATTTTCACCGAGAAACACAGTCGCCGCTCCGAAAACGTCGCCCGCCG
>CAJONA010000116.1:0-1404 GCA_905235755.1 uncultured Clostridia bacterium | reverse complement strand
CGGTGTTCATCAAAACGCGCCCGCCGCCCGAGCTTTTTATATTGAATTTGCCCGTAATGACTATTCCGAGCATGGCGCGTTCGTTCTCTCCGACCTCATCGCCCGTCATATACGAGCGCATATCGCAGCCTTTGAGCTTCGCCGAAGTCGCTTCCGAACACCCGCGAAACATCGGTACGCTCATAATTGCTTTTTCAACAGGTGAATTGTTCATATTCTCTCCAAAGTGTATCAAACGGTACACTTTCATTATATCACGCCGTTTCTGTTTGTCAACATCAAAACAAAAATTTCGCGCCGATTTTTTCTTTTTTTTATTTTTTTGAAAATACTGTTGCGCGATCTTGAATTATATGTTATAATTTGTCCATAATTGGCAGATCAGAGGCGAAAAATGCGGAAAGGTTTTGACAACGACAAATATATAAGACTTCAATCGGAGCGTATCAGAGAGAGAATAAAACAATTCGGCGGTAAACTGTACCTCGAATTCGGCGGCAAGCTGTTCGACGACTATCATGCGTCGCGCGTCCTGCCCGGTTTTGAACCCGACTCAAAGATACGTATGCTTAAAAATCTCTCGTCGGACGCGGAAATAATCATCTCCGTCAGCGCCGACGACATCGAAAAAAACAAGGTGCGCGGCGACCTCGACATCACATATGACGAGGATGTTCTCCGCCTCATCGGCGTATTCCGCAAGCTCGGATTTTACGTCGGGAGCGTTGTCATCACAAAATACGCGTCTCAGCCCGCCGCCGACATCTTCCGCAAACGGCTCGCGGCGATAGACGTGCGCAGTTTCCTGCATTATCCGATAGCGGGATACCCGTCCGATATTCAGAACATCGTTTCCGAAAACGGATACGGCAAGAACGAATACATAGAAACGGAGCGCCCGCTCGTCGTAGTGACGGCGCCCGGTCCCGGAAGCGGCAAAATGGCGACGTGCCTGTCGCAGCTTTACCATGAATACAAGCGCGGCGTAAAGGCGGGATATGCAAAATTCGAGACGTTCCCGATATGGAACTTGCCCCTGCGCCACCCCGTAAACGTTGCGTACGAAGCGGCGACTGCCGACCTCAACGACATAAATATGATAGATCCGTTCCAGCTCGAAGCGTACGGAGAGCTGACCGTCAACTACAACCGCGACGTCGAGATATTCCCCGTCCTGCGCGCAATGCTCGAACGTATACAGGGACAGTCGCCGTATAAATCGCCGACCGATATGGGCGTCAATATGGCGGGATTTTGCATCTACGACGATGAAGCTGTCTCGCTCGCGGCGAAAAAAGAGATACTCCGCCGATATTACAAAGCGGCTGTCGAATACAAACGGCGCGGCGCGAACGGCGCCGAAGTGGAAAAGCTGAAACTTTTGATGAATCAGTCAAACGTGAC
>CAJONA010000115.1 GCA_905235755.1 uncultured Clostridia bacterium | reverse complement strand
ATTGCCGATAGACGTAACGCTGTCCGGTATCGTTATGCTCGTTAGGCCTGTGCAACCCGAGAATGCATAACCGCCGATAGACGTAACGCTATTCGGTATCGTTATGCTCGTTAGGCTTGTGCAATAGTAGAATGCACTATTGCCGATAGATGTGACGCTGTCCGGTATCGTTATGCTCGTTAGGCTTGTGCAATAGTAGAATGCACTATTGCCGATAGACGTTACGCTTTCCGGAATCATTATGCTCGTAAGGCTTTCGCACCAGTAGAATGCGCTCTCGCCGATAGACGTGACGGGCAGACCGTTATATGTTTCCGGTATCACGATGTCGCCGCTCATTTCTTTATCTTCCGCTCTTACGGAATAGCTCTTTTGATCATCATTTAATATAAATAAGAAATATTCATCGGGCGACGGATCGGGGTACGGTTCATCTGCCGTTGTCGTAGCTTCGGTCGTCGTCGCCTCCGTTGTCGCTTCTGTCGTTGCCGCGGTTGTTTCAGCCGTAGTCGCACACGCGCAGAGAGAAAGCGCCATTATGATCGCAAGCGCAAGCAAAATCGTTTTTTTCATTGTGATCGCTCCTTTTTATACATTTGTATTATTCTGCAATTTTGCAGCGGTGAGCGTGTTTTTCAGCAGCATCGTTATCGTCATCGGGCCGACGCCGCCGGGGACGGGCGTTATCATCGAAGCAAGCGGCTCGACGGATGCGAAATCGACGTCGCCGCACAATTTTCCGTCGGGCGTGCGGTTGATGCCGACGTCGATGACGACGGCGCCCTTCTTTATCATATCGCCCGTGATAAATCCCGCTTTGCCGACGGACGAAACAAGTATGTCGGATCGGCGCGTGTGAGATGCGACGTCCGCCGTTTTTGAATGGCATATCGTAACCGTGCCGTTTTCACCGAGAAGAAGCTGTGCCATCGGCTTGCCGACGATGTTGCTCCGCCCGACGACGACGCATTCCTTCCCCGCTATTTCGACACCCGAACGATGGAGCAGTTCCATCACGCCCGCAGGCGTACACGGCAAAAAGCGCGGCTTGCCCAAGGTTATCCTTCCGACGTTCTCATAATGGAACGCGTCGACGTCCTTTTCGGGAAGTATCCTCGCCGTCACCGCCTTTTCATTTATATGCTTCGGTAGCGGGAGCTGAACGAGGATGCCGTTTATTTCGCGGCGCGCGTTGAGCGCGTCTATCTTTTCGAGAAGTTCCGCCTCGCTCGTATTTTCCGGCAATGCGATTATCTCGGAATATATCCCGACCTCGCCGCACGCACGGCCCTTGTTGCGAACGTAGACCTCCGACGCGGGATCGTTGCCGACGATTATGACGGCGAGCCCGGCTGTTATTCCCTGCGCTTTCAGCGCTTCTGTTTCTTCTTTTATCTCCGCTCGGATCTCGGCAGAGATCTTTTTGCCGTCAATTATCGCAGCCATCCGCGTTCTCCTCGCCGTTTGTTTTCTGCGCTTTTGACTTATTCAGTTCTTTTTGAAGCGCGTCTTCATCGTCGTCAAGCTCGACAATATCGCTCTCGGCGTCGATCTCGTCGTCCGATTTTTCCTTATCGGTGGCTTTTTCCGTCTTTTTTGCGTCGTCAAATCCGAGCAAAAATCCGATATTGCATATATCGTCCTTTTCAATAACGCCCGCTTTGACTTTTTGCGAATGTTTGACGCGGAGGATTATTACAAGCGGCAAGCATACCGCAAAGCATAAAAGCCCGAGAAGCGACGAGATCCTGATGTTTCCGAGATAGAGCGAGTCTTGCCTCAGCAGTTCGATAAACGTCCTGCCGAAACCGTACCAGCCGACGTACCATAGCAGCACTTCGCCGTTGAATTTGCGTTTATTGTAAAAAATATTGATCAGGATAAAGCCGATCAGGTTCCAAAGCGACTCATAGAGGAACGTCGGGTGGACGTATATCGTTCTGTATCCCGTGCGCCAATTGCAAAGTCCCATACGGCAGAAAATGTCCGTCTCGGCGCCGTACGCCTCGCCGTTCATAAAGTTGCCCCAGCGACCTATCAGCTGCCCGAGCATAACGGCCGGCGCCGTCATATCGGCAAACGAAAAGAAGTTGATCTTCTTTATTTTGCACATTACCATAACGCTCAAAGCGCCGGCGATTATCGCGCCGTAGATCGCGAGTCCGCCATTCCATATCGCGAATATCTCGCCAAACGAGCTGACTCCGTAGAAGATGATATAATATATCCTCGCGCCGATTATCGCGATCGGCACGGTGACGATAGTCACGTCCATGACCGTTTCCGTGCTTATGTTCTTTTGTTTGGCTCTGTACAAGACATAGATCACCGCCGCGATAATGCCGAGACAGATTATAAGCGCGTACCATCTTATAGGATGTCCGAACACGGTGAACGCCGTGTTGTTGACCTCAAACGGGCCTATCCCAAGCCCCGGGAACGAAATTTCGGAAATATTGCTGTTCATATCTTCTCCTTTATTTTTTCATCGGATATGCCACGCTCATGCAGAGGTATTCGTCCTTGAACATCTCGCGGCAAAGCGGCTGCATATCCTCGAATTTTACATTTTTCAAACATTCGATGTAATCGAACATATCAAGGTCGTCTATCTTGTAGAAAGTCACGCTGTTCGGCAGATGAGGCGAGTCGAGCGAGCGCACCATTCCCGCATATTCCGCCTTTTTGATGCGTTCGAAATCGGCCTGTGAAAATCCGTCTTTTTTCTTTTTTTCGATGTACTCGACGATCTTATCATACGCCGCCTCCGGATCGTCGCTTTCTCCGCCGATAGTGCCGTACGCGCATATCTTGCCGCTGTCGTAATAGCCGTGGAAATCGTTGATAAGTCCGCTCTCGTATACTTCCACCGAAAACGGCGACGTCTCGCCGAAAAGAAGCTGATACAGGATCGTCCCGGCGGCGTTGCGTTTCATCCTTTCGTCCGCCGCTAAGGCAAGCTCGGGATCTTTGACGCCGATGCGGAATATCGGCTTTGCTATCTCGAACTCCTTTGAGATACGCTTCATATTCACCTGCGGCTGTTCGCTGTTATAACTGCGTATTATCTTGACGGGCTGTTGAACGGGCAGCACCTTGTCGCAAACTTCGAGTATCTCGTCCATCGCGGCGCGCCCCGACACGACGAGCATCATATTCGATAAATTATAGAACGTGTTGTAGCACGAATACAGCAGCTCCGGCGTGATGTGCGATATCGACTCGACCGTTCCGATAACGCTGACGTTCGCCTGACTGTCTTTATACAGCGCCGTTTTGAGATTCTGATATACGGCGCGGTGCGGATTGTCCTCGCCCATTTTTATTTCCTGCCCGATGATCCCCTGCTCCTTCGCGACATTTTCGGGCGTGAAGTACGGGTGAGTGACGTAATCGAGCAAAATTTCGAGATTTTCCTTAAAATTCTGCGTCGCGCCGAAGAGATATGCCGTTATGTTGTCGGATGTGAACGCATTTGCGTTAGCGCCGTATTTCGCAAATCTCGCAAACGTGTCGACGCCGTCCTCGTTTTCGAACATCTTGTGTTCGAGATAGTGCGCGATCCCGTCGGGGACGCGAGTGAAATCCGCCTCTCCGTCGAGCTTGAAGCAGTTATCCGCGCCGCCGTAGCGCGTGGAAAACAGCGCGTAATTTTCCGAAATATCCTTCGGGATGAGCGTTATTTCAAGCCCGCTTTTGTGTACGGTAGTGTAATATTTTATGCCGAGATCTTTATATTCGACCGTTTTTATCTCACTCATTTACGTCCTCCTTTTTGCACAAAAAATAGTATGTATCGAGTTTAAATCCTTTTGCGATCTCGCTGACCTGCTCTTTTGTTACGGACGATACCTTCCGTATCTTCTCCTCGGGCAGCTCGTCGTCGCCGTCCATTATCTTGCCGAAGATGTAACGCGATATCGCGCCGCCGTTGTCAAAAATTCCGTTGTAGCGGTTGATTATCTCGTTCTTGGCGGCGGAGAGCTCCTCGTCGGTTATGTTCCCGCTTGCCACCTCGCCGAGTTGGTACAGTATCTCGTCGACCGCCTTTTTTTCGTTTTCAAAAAGTATGCCGGAATTGACGACCATATAACCCTTTATCGCGTTCACACCTGCCGAGCAGTAATAGCAAAGGCTCAGCTTCTCGCGCACGTTCATAAAGAGCTTCGACGTCGTTCCCGATCCGAATATGTTGACGGCGACGTCGAGGATATGATCCTTTTTATCCTTTGGTGAGACGCCGGTGCAAAATCCGAGCGAGAGCTTTCCCTGCGTGACGTTCTGGCGCTCGTAGACGTATTTCACTTCATCGCGCGCGGCAGTCATTGCAAACGTTTCGACAGGCGCGATCGGCTCGCGGTCGATGCCGCCGAACAGCTCGGCAAAGAACGATCTCACGCGGTTTCCGTCCATATCTCCGACGGCGCAAATCTCGACGCGCGCCGTTTTGAGCAGATCCTTGTACGCTTCATACAGTGACTCGGGCGTGACGGCTTTTATCTGCTCGATCGTTCCGTTTTCCGACCCGACAGCGCGAAGGGTTTTCCCTCGAACATCTCTTCAATGAGCCGTCTTGACGCATAGCGGCGCTTGTCGTTCACCGCCGCAAGCTCGTCGTCGATGAGCATTTTCTTTTCGCTCTCGACGTATTCGGCGCAAAAAGCGCCGTTTTCAGTCTTCGGGCAAAGCAATATCTCGCGCACAAGTCCAAGCGCGTCGCCGAGGATATCGTCGCCGTCGAAGGCATATTTATCCGAAAGAAAAGACACGCCGAAATATATTATCTGCGCGTCGCCGCGCTTGCCGGCGCTCTCGTCAAAAGACGCTCCGTACAGCTTCTCGCACGCAACGCGCATATCCATCGTGCTCGGATGTTTCTTCGTCGCGCGGAACAGCACCGGGAAAATGAGCGCGTTTTTCGACGCGGTCTTTTCGTCGAGCGGTACGACGAAGCGCACATCTATGCAATTTGTCTTGAATTTTTCCGTATCGAAAAAGCAAAAGCCCACGCCGTTTGAAATGGTTTCTCTTTTTGGGATCATTATG
>CAJONA010000114.1 GCA_905235755.1 uncultured Clostridia bacterium | reverse complement strand
ATGAGCATAAGGTCGCGCAAAAACGTCTCGCGCGTCATCGTCCAGCCGGTTTTCGGATCTGTGTCGTGGTGGTTTACTCCTTTTATCTTTATCGGCTGTCCGTTGACCTTGAACACGGCATTATCTATCGTCACTTCACTGAATCCGAATTTTTTATAGATATATTCGCCTCCGCACTCGATGAGCATTCCGTAAAGATACGGCTGCTCGGCATTCCACAGCTTCGGGTTTGAGATCTTCATTCCGCGGATTTTTTTGCCGCCGTCAAACAGCGTTACCTTCGGCGCACGGCATCTGCCGACAAGATCGAATTCCACCGAAACCGTTCCGTCGTTTTTCGTTTTTATGAAGAAATCGCGGATGTGATTTTTCTCGCGCGAGAGCAGGTATACGCTTCTGAATATACCGTTGAAGCGGAGGAAGTCCTGGTCCTCGATATACGTCGCGTCGCTGTACGTCGTGACGAGCACAAGAAGCTCATTCTCGCCCTCGACGATATATTTTGTCAGCTCGAACTCGTGGGAAAGATGCGCGCCCTTTGACATTCCGACGTATTTGCCGTTGAGGTAAACGAGGAACATCGAGCATACGCCGTCGAACATTATATACGTTCTTCCGGACGGTGAATAGGTGAATTTCTTCTTATAAACGCCGACAGGCGTGTCGAGAGGAACATCGGGAGAAAGGAACGGGATCTGGTAGTTTATGTTTGTATACCAAAGCTGTCCGTAGCCCTCGTTCTGCCAGCAGGCAGGAACGGGGATCGTCGAGTCGCAGTCGGAATCGAACACGTTTTCGGGAACGTCGAGAACCGTGTCAAAGTAGTGAAAATTCCATACGCCGTCAAGCGAAAAATATCTGTCGCTTTCGCATTTTTCAAGAGATGTCGCGTCGGCTGCCGACGAGAACGGAACAAAATACGAGCGCGGCTCTTCTCTGCTTTCGCCGGGCATTTTCGGTGTCAGAAATCTTTTGATGTCCATATTGTCCTCCATGCTTTTCAAAAATCTATCGTTTCGGGGTCAAAAACCTCTTTTTTTGATTCTGTCTTCGGTGCGACAGACGCATAAACGTCGGGCAGACGCTTGCCTTTGTCGGAAAGGATTATTCCGAGCGCCGTCAGGTACGAGCGTATTATCTCGCGCGGAGTTATCATCGTGTCGGCGCCTGCGCGCGACAACATAAAATACAGAAAATCGCGCATTTCCTCGGGCGTCACGTCCACCGTGCCGTACCATTCGTCAAACAGCACGGTTATCCGCGCTATCAGCGCGAGAAGCTCGTCGTCCGACAGGCGTTTGAGCCTGATTATAGGCCCGAACATCGGCTGCGTTTCCCTCGCGCCGCCGCCGAACATCGTGTCGTTCAGCCGCGAGCGAAGAGCCTCATAGCTGAACAGTCCGCGGTGTTTATCCTCCAAAAATTGCGGCGTGCCCGCGAAGATCACGCACAGCCCTTCCGCCTTGCCCTGAAGCGTGTCGTTGAATATCGACAGTATCTTTTCGTAATTGTTCTCGCGCGACACGCGGTTCGGTATCTTGTATAGGTTGACGCACTCGTCGATGAATATGACAAGTCCGCCGTAGCCGATGCTGCGCGCGAGCACGGCGAGAAGCTTTATATATTCGTACCAGTTGCCGTCGTTTATTATTCCGGTAACTCCGAGCACCGCTTTCGCTTCCGTCTTGGTGCCGAACTCGCCGTACAGCCATCTCAGGCAGTCCGCCTGACGCTGTTCGTCAAGCGCGCGCACGGCGGCAAAATACGTCGATATGACTTTGGCAAAGTCGAACGCGCCGATGCCTGTCTCCATAACGCGCAGCTTTTCGTATACGCGGCGCGACATCTCGCCGTCGAACTCCGCGGAATCGGAGCGTATGCCGTCCTGCTCTATCGAATATGACAGCTCCGACATCCATTTTGACAGTATGTGAGGCAAAGCTCCGCCGTCGGGGCTCGACTTTACGGCAAGATTTTTGATGAGTTCGCGGTACGTCGCCAGTCCGCCTCCTCCCGACGACGAAAGTCGTCTTTCGGGCGAAAGATCTGCGTCGGCGCACACAAAGCCGTGCTCAACGGCGTACCCGCGCATGAGCTGTATGAGAAAACTCTTGCCGCTGCCGTACTTTCCTATTATAAAGCGCGTCGCGCTGCCGCCGTCGGCTATCGTATCAAGGTCGCGGCACAGCGCGCCTATCTCCGCCGTGCGCCCGATAGCGATGTACGGCGCGCCCACGCGCGGCACTACGCCCGCCGCCATGCTCGACATCAGCGCCGACAGTATCCTTTTCGGTATTTTGATCTTGTTTTCGGCCATTTCAGCCTCCGTTTTCGTTTATTGCCGAGATTATTTGCTCAAAATAATCATCCGTTATCTTTCCGTTTGATATCACGGCGTCGCCGACGGTATCATACGATGTTTCGTTTATTATTCGCTCCGCTTCCGTTGGCAAAACATTCTGTTTTGCACATTCCGCCGTAAAATTGCCGCCCGCCGCCGCTTTAAGTATCGCTCGAAGCTCGGGCGTGAGCGCGAGGACGAACGCGCCGAATTCATCGCCCGCATCGGCGCTTTCTTTTTGAATTGCCGTGATCTCGCTTTGCGAAATATCGTTTTCTTCAAAAACGATATTATCCGCGTCGAGGTCTATCGCAGTCTGCCACGCGTCGTGCTCTATCTGCATCGCTCGCGCTATGTCAGCAGTGCCGCTCGCGTCGGGCTCGTAAAATTTCAGATAATCCTCTTCCTCCGGTCGCTTTTTCTTCTTAACGTATCTGTCGGGGTATACCGCGTCGAAATACCCGTTTATCGCGCGCTCGACATCCTGCGGCAGGACTATCTTTGAAAACCGCGATTTTATCCCGAGCGCGGCGCGGACGTTGTTTTCGCAGTATTTTATTATCGCCGTCGCGGCATCCCGCACGGCGTGGTTTTTGGTGAGCGGCCTGTACGATATCTCCATTTTGAATTTCACGTCGTAGCTCGCGACCGCCCACGAAAAGCTGTCGCGCGAAACGCGTATCGGACGTATCGTCTCGTAAATATCGCCGCCGAAATACACTCTCGCACCGATCTCCGCCGCTTTTTTTATATGCTCGTCATAGACGGCTCTGTTTGCACCGTAATACTTGCTCTTTTTGTAGTCGTAAAGCGAGCACGCCTTTATAAGGTCATAACTTGCGGTTTTTATGTCGGTATACAGCTCGGCGAGCGTGAGACTTTTCGCCGCGTCGGAAAATATCGGCGCCACGATGTCGTAAGGGATAGGTATACGGTGTATCAGGCAGTAGTCGGCGAGCCATTCGCCCGCATATTTGTCGAGATGCATATATGTTTTTCTGTACGCCGCCCAGACGCGCGCGATAAGCGCCGCGCCGAACTTCGGCGAAATGACGTGCGGCAGGTTGATTATCTCGTAAAGATAGAGCAAGATGTAGCTGTAATCGGCGTGAATATATTCGCCGTGACGAACTCTGTCCCGCCAGTAAAGATAATACATCAGTTGATCGGACGTCATCTGCTCGTATAGCGGCATATACGAAAAGAACGCGACGCTCTCGCACTTTGCGTGCTTTTTTCTCCACAGCTTTTCCGCCGTCGCTTTAAAGCGAGAATAGAACGAAAAATTCGTCGGCCACGGCGATATTTTGACGTGGCACAGCGCGCCCTCGCCGTCGTATTCGACGCACGGAAGCGGTTCGGCGGCGCCGTCATTTTCTTTTTCGGGTATTCCCTCTTCCTTTTGCTCCGACTTGCCGCCGAACTCGACAAGGACTGTCGAGACGTCTGTCAGCGGCGCGTCATACCGCTTGCTCTTCTGCGGCAAAAGGTCCGATATGTCCCAAAAATCATCCGTGTCGGAACGCGCGGACGAACTCTTATCCAAGTCTTTTCGACCGATGTTTTTGTCCGTAAAACGCGCCCCCTTAGTTTAAAATATTATTTTGCCGTATTAGAATATTATATATCCGTTTTCCGTTTTAGTCAATATGTTTTAAGTTTTCATTCGAAACTTTTGATAAAAAAACACGGACCTTTCGATCCGTGTCATTTTATCGCCTTTACAGAGCCGCCGCGCCTATTATCCCCGCGTCGTTTTTCAGCTTCGCGGTCTTTATTACGCAGTCCGTTCCGAGCCTCTTTACAAGCGGTTCTATAAGCGTGTCGCCCTCGTTTGAAAGTCCGCCCGATATGAGTATCATCTGCGGCGCAAACAGCTTTATCAAATTGTTCAGCCCCGTCGCAAGATAATCTATGTATCTTTCGTATACCGCCTCGGCGACAGGACATCCGAGACGCAGCGCGTCGAACAGCGTCTTGCCGTCGATGCCGTTCTCGGCGCATTTTGCGAGCGTGCTGTCGGGATTTTTCTTTGCCGCATCCGCCACCTGACCGATGAGCGCCGAAACGGACGCATATCTTTCAAAGCAGCCTCGACTGCCGCACGGGCACTCCTCACCGCCGACGTTTATTATCATGTGCCCGACTTCTCCCGCCGCGCCCGTGCCGGAATATATATGCTTGTCTATTATTATGCCCGCGCCGATGCCCG
>CAJONA010000113.1 GCA_905235755.1 uncultured Clostridia bacterium | reverse complement strand
GCCGAGCCGAGCGAGGACGATGTGTACGACATACGCCGCCGCGTCGGCATGGTGTTTCAAAACCCCGACAACCAGCTTATCGCCACGATAGTCGAAGAGGACATCGCGTTCGGACCTGAAAATCTCGGCGTCGAGCCGAGCGAGATACGCCGCCGCGTCGACGAGGCGCTCGACACAGTCGGAATGAGGGATTTCGCGCGCCACAGCCCGCATCAGCTTTCGGGCGGGCAGAAACAGCGCATCGCGATAGCGGGTATTCTCGCCCTGTCGCCCGACGTTATCATCTTCGACGAATCGACGGCTATGCTCGATCCTATCGGGCGGAGCGAGGTCATGAAGACGATAAAAAAGCTCAACCGCGAGGATAAAAAGACGGTCATGCTCATAACTCATTATATGGAAGAAGCGACCGAGGCGGACAGAGTCCTTGTCGTCGACGGCGGGCGCATAGTCCTCGACGGAACGCCGCGGCAGGTCTTTTCAAAGACGGCGACGCTTCACGGCGCGGGAATCGACACTCCGCAGATAACGGAACTGATGCAAAGCTTGAACTCCGAGGGATATGACGTTCCGCGCGACATAATCGACGTCGAAGAGGGAGCATTGGCAATAGCAAAACTGATAAAAAGGAACAAATAATGGCGGCAATTGAATTACGCAATGTAACGTTTGTATACAGCAAGGACACACCGTTTGAAAAGACGGCGGTGTCGGATATGACGTTTGATTTCGAGCGCGGTGCTGTAATAGGTGTGATAGGTCATACGGGAAGCGGAAAAAGCACGGTCGCGCAGATGTTAAACGGTCTTTTACGCCCGACGGACGGCGATGTTTTCGTCATGGGCAAAAATATATGGGACGAGCCGAAGAAGATAAGAGAAGTCCGCTTTAAGGTCGGGCTCGTGTTCCAATACCCCGAGTACCAGCTTTTTGAGGAAACGGTGCGCGCCGATATATCTTTCGTCCGAAAAATATGAAGCTCGACGAAAAAGAGATAGAAGATTGCGTCGCGAAGGCGGCGGAGTTCGTCGGCATTTCACCCGATATGCTCGATCGCTCGCCGTTCGAGCTGTCGGGCGGCGAAAAGCGCCGCGTTGCGATAGCGGGCGTTATCGCCATGCGTCCCGACGTGCTCATTCTCGATGAGCCTGCGGCGGGGCTCGATCCGCGCAGCAGGGACGAGATACTGACGCGCATATCAAAGTACAGGGCGGAGACGGACTCGACAGTCATAATGATAAGTCACTCGATGGAGGACATGGCGCGCTATTGCGACAAGCTGCTCGTTATGAACGACGGCAAGCCGTATCTTTACGGCACACCGGGTGAGATATTCTCGGATCCCGCGCGCATAGAGTCGATAGGGCTCGGCGTGCCTCAGGTGACGAAGCTGATGAAGCGCCTGCGCGAAATGGGATGCGACGTCAGCACGTCCGTTTATACAGTCGACGACGCAAAGGCGGAGATACTTCGTGCGCTCGGAGGTGATGTAAATGCTTAAAGATATCACTCTCGGGCAGTTTTTCCCCGGAAAATCGGCGCTTCATATCATGGATCCGCGCGTGAAGATAATCATATCTATCGCGTACATCGTGGCGGTATTTTTGGCGAAAACGCTGTCGGCATACATTCTGCTGATATTGTTCACGGCGGCGATCGTGATAATATCGGGGATCAAATTCAAGGTCATTCTGCGCGGAATGAAACCGCTGTTGTTCATAATAATATTCACATCGATAATAAACATATTTTTTACAAAAGGTGAAAACCTTATATTTGAGTGGCGTTTCATACAGATATATTTCGAGGGCATAATGACCGCCGTGTTTATGGCTATAAGGATATCCGCATTGCTGATAGGCACGTCGGTGATATTGACATATACTACGTCGCCGATAGCGCTCACAGACGCGATCGAGCGCCTGCTTTCGCCGCTCAAATATATAAAAATACCGGTGCACGAATTTGCGATGATGATGACGATAGCGCTCCGCTTCATCCCGACGCTCATAGAGGAGACCGACAAAATAATGAGTGCGCAAAAGGCGCGCGGCGCCGACTTTTCGACCGGAAAGCTGACGGAGCGCGTGAAGGCGTTGATCCCCGTGCTTATACCGCTTTTCATCTCCGCGTTCCGCCGCGCCGACGAGCTTGCTGTCGCAATGGAGTGCCGTTGCTACCGCGGCGGCAGCGGGCGCACGAGAATGACGAAACTTCATCTTCATTTTTTGGATTTTGCTTCATTGGCTGTGATGGGAATATTCATTGCGGGCGTGGTGCTTGTCGGCATATACTATCCTATATACGCTTTGTAGGTGAAATATGAAATATCTTATTTATTTGTCGTATCTCGGCAGCGGCTTTGCGGGATTTCAGGTGCAAAAGGGAAGCGACGCGCGAACAGTGCAGGGCGAACTCTGCCGTGCCGCGCGCGAACTGTTCGGCACGGAGTGCAAGGTCACGGGGTGCAGCCGCACCGACAGCGGCGTTCATGCTCTCGAATACGCGGCAACGCTCGAAGTAGTGTCCGATACCGTTATCCCGCCCGAAAGACTTCCGCGCGCTTTCGGCGCGAAGCTTGACGGAGATATCGTCGTTCACAGCGCGGCGGTCGTTCCCGACGGATATTCGGTGCGCCGCCACGTAGCGGAAAAGGAATACGAATATCTCATTTTGAATTCGCCTACGCCGTCTCCGTTTTATGCGGGGCGCGCGTGGCACATACCGCTAAAACTCGATGAGAAAAAAATGGATATCGCCGCCGAAAACATCGTCGGCAGGCATGATTTTTCGTCGTTTATGGCGAGCGGAAGCTCTGTCAAAGACACCGTGCGTACCGTCAGTATGTGCCGCGTTTCGCGCGATGGCGATCTTGTGAAGATCAATATCCGCGCCGACGGGTTTTTATATAATATGGTCAGGATAATCGTCGGCACGCTCGTCGATGTCGGCGAGGGAAAGACCGACGCAGGCAACGTGGCGCGCATCATCGGCGCATGCGACCGCTCGCTCGCGGGGCGCACCGCTCCGCCGTACGGGCTGTATCTGAAAAAGGTAATTTTAAACTGATTGTTACTTTTTTTAAAATTAAATTTATGGCGTATTGACTATCGGGTAAAATGATATATAATGTATTTATGGAGGGATCGCAGTGCCTGTATTTATATTCAGTTTGATCTTAATATTGATACTTGTAATAAGCGTCATCGTCGGTATGTCGCGCGGTTTTGTGCGCTCGATATCAAAATTTGTGCAATATATAGTCGCTTATATCGTTGCCAACAGGTATTACGTCTCCGTATCTCGGCTGTTTTTGAAAATTCCGTTTTTGGCGAATATGCAGACGGACGTCGATATGCCGGACATACCGCAAGGCACGGGATTTTTTGAGAAAGTCGGCAAAATCGTTTCATACGTTTCTGCGGGGATCTTTTCCGGTGAAGTAAACGACGACGAAACGGTAAATGCTATAATGAAAAACTATCTCGCCGATATAATAGCGAAGGTCGCGGCGTTCTTAGCGCTGTTTGTCGTTACGGTTCTCGTACTGAAACTCGTGCTGTTTTTGATAGATAAATTCGCAAATCTGCCCGTTATAAAAGTCGTGAACAAAACGGCGGGCGTTATATTCGGTTTTGTATGCGGAATGACGATAACGTGGCTTTTGTCAAATCTGACAGTCAATACCGTCCTCCCGTGGCTCGTTGAAAAATGGCCGGAAACGTTCACCGCCGAAATGGGGCAAACGGCAGTAGTACAATTCTTTATGAAATACAGCCCTGTCGCGCTCATAATGTATGTTGTAAACATAATAAGCTCGATAGGAATAAGTTGATTTTAGCGCTTTGCGACGGAGCGCGAACGGAAATACCAAGTCGCAGACAGGATGATTTTATGCAATTATGTTCAAGATGCCGCAAACGCATGGCGGTAGTATTTGTCACCAAGCTCGAAAATAACGAAGCGAAAAACGAGGGGCTTTGCCTTGTATGCGCAAAAGAACTCGGCATACCTCAGGTCAAGGATATCATCGAAAAAATGGGGATATCCGACGACGACCTTGAAAATATGGATAATGAAATGACAGGGCTCATATCTATGGACAATGACAGCTCGGATGATGACGAACCCGACACGAGAACGCCTGCCGTCGATTTCGGCAAGCTGTTCGGAGGGCTTCCTTTCGGCGCGCCGGGAAATAAGAATAAAGACAAAAACGGCGACGCGCAATCGAAAAAAGAGAAGAAGAACGGGCGCAAGTTCATATCGATGTACTGCCGCGACTTGACCGCCGCGGCACGCGAAGGAAAACTCGATTCCATCGTCGGGCGCGAACGCGAAGTCGCGAGAATGATGCAGATACTGACGCGCCGTCAAAAAAACAACCCGTGTCTCATCGGCGAGCCCGGCGTCGGCAAGACGGCGATAGCCGAGGCGCTGGCTCAGAAGATAGCGGCGGGAGAGGTGCCTTACAAGCTTCGCGACAAAGAGGTGCAACTCGTCGACCTCACATCTCTCGTCGCGGGAACGCAGTTCCGCGGACAGTTCGAGAGCCGCATGAAAGGGCTCATCGACGAAGTCAAAGCGCTTGGAAATATAATACTCGTCATCGACGAGGTGCATTCGATAGTCGGCGTCGGCGACGCCGAGGGAAGTATGAACGCGGCGAATATTTTAAAGCCGGCGCTCTCGCGCGGCGAGATACAGCTTATAGGCGCGACGACGCTGAACGAATACCGCAAATATATCGAAAAGGATTCGGCGCTTGAAAGGCGCTTTCAGCCGATAGTGATCGAGGAGCCGTCGATAGACGAGACGAAAAAGATACTCGGCGGAATAAAAAAGTATTACGAGGAATATCATAAAATTCACATTTCCCCCGCGATAATCGACCGCACGGTCGAGCTTTCCGAACGGTATATAACAGACAGATATCTGCCGGACAAAGCGATCGACCTTCTCGACGAGGCGGCGGCGTACGTTGCGATGAACAGCCCGGTCATCGAGCGAGTCGAGGCGGCGGAACGCACGCTTGAAAGCCTCAAAAAGCAGGCGGCGTCACTTGAAGAAAGCGAACTTTCGCCCGACGCCGACGAAGCTGCGCGTCAGGAGCGCTACGAAAAAATAGCGGAGCTGAGATCGAGCCAACTCAAAAACGAAGAGGAATACGCAAAACTCAAAGACGAGCTTGCGACGGTCGAATTGACGTCCGACGCGCTCGCGCACGTGATCGAAATATGGACGGGTATCCCGGCCGGCGCGATAAACGCAAACGAATACGAGCGTTTGGCAGGACTTGCCGACAGGCTGAAAGAGCGCGTGAAAGGGCAGGACGAAGCGGTTGACGCCGTCGTCCGCGCTATCAAGCGCAACCGCGCGGGAGTGTCATACAAGCGCAAGCCCGCGTCATTCATCTTCGCCGGCCCGACGGGCGTCGGCAAAACGGAGCTTGTGAAAGTTCTTGCAAACGACATGTTCCAAACGCCCGACGCGCTGATAAGGCTCGATATGTCGGAATTTATGGAGAAATTCTCCGTTTCGCGCAT
>CAJONA010000112.1 GCA_905235755.1 uncultured Clostridia bacterium | reverse complement strand
ACGACCATTCAGGTCGTCATTCACTCCCTCGCGGCCGCTTCGCTACGGTAAATTTTGCGGAGCAAAATTTAAAAACCAAAGCCGCTGTGCGGCGATGTTTCAGGCGAGGGCAAATGACGTATTATCTCGGCTTTATCTGCGCTACATAAGCGCTCAAGCGGCACGCTTGTCTGCTTCTTTTCGTTCTTTTCTTTCAGATAAAGAAAAGAACAACCCCTTCGCGCACGAGGCGCGAGAAATGATGTGCGCGCACGGTGCTTTCTTGTGCGAGCAAGAAAAGTACATCTGCCCGCGCCGATGCGGCGCGAGAAACGGTGCGCCTTTTTTGCATAAGCAAGAAAAGAACAGTGTTCGCACCGCGGCGCGCGAAAGAGATGATTGCCGCGAAAAAATGCCGCGGCGGTTCGCCGCGGCATGTTCGCCATGTTTTTATTTTTTGAAATTTCGGCGTACCTTTTGCGCAAATCTGAAGAATACCTCGCCGACAGCATCGTCCGCGCCGAGCGAGCGACTGCCGAGCACAAGCTCCGTATATGCCTTCGCTTCTAACATGACATCCATTTTGAAGATGCTGTCGCGTATCGAGCAAGTCATGTCGGAAGGTGCGCTGTCAAGGATGGCGTCCATCTTCATCTCTATCGCTATTTCGGGAACGAGAGATGAGATGGCGTCATACGCATTCGCCGCGTTTTGCGGCGGTGTTTTGTCTGTTCTCGATGCCGCGGTAACGGTGAAAATGTTCGTCCTTTCGTCAAAATCCATCGTGACCTCAGCCGTGCCGTTTTTCGATAAGCGCATTGCGATATACGAACACCGCATGACCGTGTACACGAGCGAATAGACGTTTATTTCAAAAAACCGCTGCATACTGACGTCATCCGTCATCGACAGACGAACGCTATGACCGAGCGCGCGAAATCCCGATGAAAGCCGCTTTTTTAAAAGATCGAACGTGTTCTTCATATCGCAGAACTGCGAACATCCGCATAAACTTCTGTTGAAATTCTTGAACGCCTCCGTGATTTCTTCATACAGCCTGTTCGGACTCGACGCGGCGCCGCAGCTTTTTGCGATATCCGATAGGGAAGTTCCGCGATAGTCCTTTATTTTAACGCCGAATTCGCTGTTCTGTATCTGCGTCGGGAACATATACAGCGTGTATTCGCCGCTTGCGCCGTCGATGCTTACCTCTATCGCCGTTTTGAATGCGTGCGACTCACATGTGAGCGTCAGCACGCCGTCATCCGAGATTTCGGCGTTTTTATATATCGAACAGCCGAGGCGCAGCTTCGGGATGTATTTGTACGCGGCGAAATTTTTGCCGACGACCTTCCCGCCGCCGTCAACCGCGATTATCGGAAATGCCGCGGCGTTAAGCGAGTCTATAAAGAACTCAGACATTGTGGACTTTGTTTTTATAATCGGCGTTGTCGTTGTCGAGCGCGTACATTTTTGCCTTGCGCTTCTCGAAGAAATTAAGCGCTACCTGTTCGAACAGCGCGTAGGAGAGGACATCCTCGTCCTGCACGGCCCACGGTTTTACTTTTTCTTTCAATGTTTCGAGCTCCGGCTTTATCGCGTCCGCCGGACGGTAGTCTATCGGCTCTTCGTCGCCGAGTATCTTTTTGCGGAATTCGGGCGAGATGGGAACGGGCGTCTTGCCGTATTCGCCCTTGACGAGCGCCTTGAATTCCTTTGTCACCATTTTGTATCTTTCGCCGCCGATGACGTTGAACACCGCCTGCGTGCCGACTATCTGCGACGATGGCGTGACGAGCGGAGGATATCCCGCGTCGGCGCGCACGTTCGGCACTTCCGCAAGCACTTCCTCGAGTTTATCCGATTTTCCCGCCTGTTTGAGCTGCGAGATGAGGTTTGAGAGCATTCCGCCCGGCACCTGATACATAAGCGCGTTGACGTTTACTTTGAGCACCTTCGGATCGAGTTTTCCGTTCTTGATGAATTCCTCGCGCAAGGGAGTGAAATATTTACATACCTTGTCGAGGTCGGAGAGATCGAGTCCCGTGTCGTATTCCGTGCCTGCGAGCGCCGCGACTATCGACTCCGTCGGAGGCTGGGATGTGCCCATGGCGAGCGGAGAGATCGCGGTGTCGACGATGTCGCACCCCGCCTCTATCGCTTTCATTACCGTCATCGAAGCAAGCCCCGACGTGTAGTGCGTGTGAAGCTCTACGGGAATTGATACTTTTTCTTTTATCATTTTTACGAGTTCGTACGCGTCGTAGGGGCGGAGAAGCCCCGCCATATCTTTGATGCATATCGAGTTTGCGCCCATTTCTTCAAGCTGTTTTGCATACTCCGCAAAAGAGGCGTTCGAGTGAGCCGGGCTCGTCGTGTAGCTTATCGCCGCCTGAACGTGTCCGCCCTCTTTGATCGTCGCGTTTATCGCCGTTTTGAGATTTCTCGGATCGTTGAGCGCGTCGAAGATCCTGATGATGTCGATGCCGTTGGCGATGGATTTCTGTACGAAATATTCGACGACGTCGTCGGCGTAGTGGCGGTATCCGAGGATGTTTTGTCCGCGGAAAAGCATTTGGAGCTTTGTATTTTTTACTTTATCGCGTATTTTGCGCAGTCTGTCCCACGGATCCTCGTCGAGGAAGCGCAGGCACGAATCGAACGTCGCGCCGCCCCACGCTTCAAGCGAGTAGTATCCCACTTTGTCCATTTCTTCAAGAATGGGGAGCATTTGCTCTGTTGTCATCCTCGTTGCGATGAGCGATTGATGCGCGTCGCGCAGGACTGTTTCGCATATTTTGACTTTTGCCATATAATTCACCTCATTTTATAACTTGAACAGCGCAAGGAACACGCCTGCGGCTACTGCCGAGCCGATAACGCCTGC
Organism: uncultured Clostridia bacterium; assembly: GCA_905235755.1. GTDB lineage: Bacteria > Bacillota > Clostridia > Oscillospirales > CAG-272 > RGIG6816. Next base: position 1,728 of record CAJONA010000112.1, on the reverse strand, counting down.
GACGTTCGGTCCCATTGCGTGCATGAGCAGGTAGTTGTCGGGGTTTTCCTCACGTCCGACCTTCTGCGACACGCGCGCAGCCATAGGAACGGCGGAAACGCCCGCCGAGCCGATAAGCGGATTGATCTTGCCCTTTGTGAGCCAGCACATAAGCTTGCCGCCGAGAAGGCCGCCTATCGTCGAGACGCAGAATGCCGCGAGTCCGAGCAGGATTATCTTTATCGTGTTCCAGGACAGGAAATTCATCGCGTTCGCAGTCGCGCCTACCGATATTCCGAGGAATATCGTAACTATGTTCATCAGCTCGTTTTGAGCTGTTTTTGAAAGTCTGTCGGTAACGCCCGAGACAGTGAGCAGATTGCCCGCCATAAGGAAGCCGATGAGCGGCAGCGCGTCCGGGAGTATAAGCCCGACGATGAGCGTTACAAGTATCGGGAACGCCACAAGTTCGAGTTTTGAAACCGGGCGGAGCGCCTCCATCTTTATCGCGCGCTCCTTCTTTGTCGTCAGCAGTCTCATAAACGGCGGCTGTATCATCGGTATGAGAGCCATATATGAGTACGCCGCTATCGCTATTGCGCCGAGCAGATGCGGCGCGAGCTGTGGTGGCTACCGCAGTGGTGGGCGGAGGAGGAGGACATCGTGTGGAACGGCGAGGAGCAACTCCATCTGCCGGACGACACGATGATTTTGCCTTGGGGATGGAGCCCGGCGCTCTGCCACCAACTGAAACAGGCTGGCGTCAAGGCGTCGCTTTTGCCTTCCCGGAAGGAGTTGGAAGGAATCAGACAACTTTCCCACAGACAAACCGCCGTTTCCCTTTTGCAGGAGCTTCAAGGCGAACTTTCCCTCGACGGACACCTCGCAGGCAATGCTGTCCTTTGCCGGAGCATCGAGGAGGCTGAGGAAGCGGCAAACGCGTATGGCGAGGCTTTGCTGAAGTCCCCGTGGAGCAGTAGCGGGCGTGGCCTGATCCGCAGTGCGGTGACGTCGCGCGACGTGATGGTGCGTCAGGCATCGGCCGTAATCAGGAGCATGGGCGGCATTGTCGGCGAACGGTGGTTTGACAAGAAACAGGATTTCGCGATGCTTTTCCGCGTTGGACACAGCCGCGTCCATTTCCTCGGTTATTCGTTGTTTGACAATGCCGAAAATTGCACTTACCGTTGCGGATATCTGCTTTCAAACCAACAGATTGAGGAAAAAATCGGCGTAGCTGAACTGCCTGTGTTGGCCGAACGTCTCAGGTGTGCGCTTGATGACCTTTTCCGGCCGTTTTTCGGTCTGCCTTGGCAGGTCGGCTACATCGGTGTTGACATGATGAAATTGCGGTCGTCGGACGATGGCCTTGTTCCGCCGGTCCATCCTTGTGTCGAACTGAACCTGCGCTGTACGATGGGAGTCGTGGCGCGGCTGTGGAGTGACTTGCACCTGAAGGACGGGCAGAGCGGACGTTTTGAGATTTCTCCGATGGATGCTTCGGGTCATTTTCGTGCGCAGTTTTTGGTCGGTTGAATAATCGGCCTGTCTTTTTCGTCGAAAAAAAAGTTCAATTCGTAGGAATTTTATCAGTTTTCGCGCGTCTGCTCCCTTTAACTTGTGAAAAAAAACTATCTTTGCACGCGAATTTTAAAAAGAGGACATACCATCATGGAATTTACAGCGCAACAGATTGCCGCATTCCTGCACGGAGAGGTCATCGGAAATCCGGCCGCGAAGGTCGGCGAC
>CAJONA010000111.1 GCA_905235755.1 uncultured Clostridia bacterium | reverse complement strand
CGATGAGGATCCTGCCATCCGTCGGCTCGTAAAAACGGCAGACGAGATTTACGAGCGTGCTTTTTCCCGCTCCTGTCTCGCCGACTATCGCGACGTTTGAGCCGAACGGTATCTTCAAATTAAAATGTTCGAGCACGTATTCGTCGCCGTCGGGGTACTTGAAGCTGACGTCGTCGAACTCGATGTCACCGAAAAGCTCCTCCCAATTTTCCTTTTTGGGATGGAACGCGTCGCCGTATTTTTCGATTACTTCACGCGTGTCCTTGACGTCGGGTTCCGTCGTCATAAGATTATGGAAGCGCTCGATATTAACCTGCGTCGTTATAAGGTCGGATATGACGTCGATTACCCAGCGCACCGTGTCCATCATACCCATGGCGTAAGACATAAATACCGCAAACGTGCCTATCTCGTTTTTGCCGAGCAGGCCGCCGCGCCACAGCACTATTGCGAGCGCGAACGACGAAGCGAACGTTATCGTCGCCGCGAACAGCGCACGGAAATGCGCGGCTCGCACCGATTTGTGCCGCATCTGTTCGGTGTCTTTGATAAAATCTCTGTTCATCTTGTCTTCGACGACGAGCGTCTTGACAGTCTTTGCGCCCGTGATGCCCTCGTTGAAATCGCCTGTTATCTTCGAGTTCATCTCGCGTATCTCGCGGTTTATCCTTATCAGCTTGCCCTGGAATATCGCAAACAAAAGCGAAGCTATCGGCACGATAGCGACGACGAGAAGCGCGAGGCGCGCATTCTTGACGAACATTACGACGATTGCGCCGATAAGATACGAGAAATGCCATACGGAGTCCATCATCGTCCAAGAGAGAAGCGAGCCTATGCGGCTCGTATCGCTCATCACGCGAGCGTGTATGTAGCCTACGCTGTTCTGATTGAAATATGAAAACGACAGCTGCTGCAGGTGATTGAAAGCGTCGTCGCGCAGATCGCGGTTTATCGAGACCTCGTTGTGCATCGCATAGTAGCACGAGACGTAATTGCATATTCCGGCCACGATGACCGTTATGATGTACGTCACGATAAAATACGCGAGCGTGTCGAGCGTTTCGTTTGCGACGAAGTGATTTAACGAGTACTCGCGGAACATCGGCAGCACGACGTCGACGCCGCTTGATATAAGTCCGCACGTTATCATTGCGAACACGAGCTTCTTGTAATTTTTAAGATACGGGAGAACGAGCGGTATTCCGAAAAAGCGGGATTGTTTACGTGTGTTTTTCATCATGCGCCCACCTCCTCTATGCCGCCGCTTTGAATATCGTATATCTTTTCGTATATTCCGCCGGCGCTTTTCAGCTGATCGTGCGTGCCTTGCTCGATGATTTTACCCTTGTCGAGCACTATTATTTTGTCGGCTTTCGAAAGCGTGGTTATTCTGTGTGAAATGATGATTATCGTCGCCGTGCCGAAGCGTTCTTCGAGCGCGCGGCGTATCTTCGCGTCGGTTTCCGTGTCGACCGCCGAGAGCGAGTCGTCAAAAATCATTATCGGCGTGTTTTGCGTCAGCATACGCGCTATGGCGGCGCGCTGCTTCTGCCCGCCGGACAGCGTTACGCCGCGTTCGCCAACGAATGTGTCGTATCCTTTGGTGAAGTTTTGCACCGTGTCGTCGAGACACGCCGCTTGTGCCGCCTCGCGGATCTCGGAGAGCGTTATGTCCTCTTTCGTTATGCCGATGTTGTCTTTTATCGTGCGCGAAAAAAGGAACGGCTCTTGGAGCACCATCCCGATGCCGGAGCGCAGATGCTCCGCTTTCATATCACGTATGTCGACGCCGCCTATCGTTATCCTGCCGTTTTCTTCGGGCAAATCGTAAAGGCGGTCGAGCAGGAGCATCAGCGTCGATTTGCCGCTTCCCGTGCCGCCTATGATGCCGAGCGTCGTGCCCGCCTTTATCTCAAAACTTACGTTGTGCAGTATCTCGGGGCAGTTTTCGTATGCGAAAGAGACGTTGTCGAATACGATGTCTCCGTCGAGCGCCGGCTCGCACGCGCCCGCCTTGTCTTCTTCTACGGGGGAGTTCATTATGTAGCTGACGCGGTTCATCGAAACGCCCGCTTTGCTCATCTCGGATATGACTCGCCCGAGCTGTCTCACCGGCCAGACGAGCATCGTATTGTATGAGATGAACGCGATATATTCGCCTCTCGTGAGTCCGTCGCGGATGCAGAACACCGCTCCGAACACGACGACGAGCATTATCTGAAGACCGGAGATGATGTCGGATATGCTCCAAAAGCGGCTCATGACCTTGGCGAGCTTTACCCAAAGGCTCGTGTAATATTTGTTTTGCGAGTTGAATTTTTCTCTTTCGTATTCCTCGCGCCCGAACGCGCGCACAACGCGCACGCCGGTGAGATTTTCCTGCGCGATCGCCGAGAGCTTGCCCTCGTTTTCGTCGCATTTTTCAAAGCCGCTGCCGATATTTTTATGGAACACCAACGAGTACGCGAGTATTATCGGCATCGGCGCTATCGCTATGAGCGTCAGCGCCGTGTTCATCGGAAACATAAACGCCAGCGACATTATAAGCAAGAGCAATATCCTGAACACAGACGAAAGCTGCTCCGAAACAAAGCGGCGCGTCGTCTCGATGTCTGACGTGCATCGCTGTATTATGTCGCCGGTCTGATTTTTCGCGTGCCACGAAAACGGGAGACGCGCGATATGACCGTAGAGGTCGTCGCGCATCGTTTTAATAAGGCGCTCGGACGCCTTTGCGTTCAGTATACGGTAGACGTATATCGTTATCACTTGAAGCACCGCCGCGACAACCACCGCGAGCGCCGCTATCCACAGATTATTTGCGATGTGTTTGATACCGCCGAGCTTTTCGACGACAAACGCGGACGCGGGCGATATCTTCTTCTCTCCGCCGATTACGTTGTCGATGGTTACGCGGATTATCTGCGGGCTTATCATCTCCGCAAACGTCATTGCCGCCGCGGCGATCACGCTGAATATGAACGTCAACGCGCTCGAACGCAGAAAAAACGCGAGAACACGCGCGTTGCTGCTTTTTTTATGCTTTGAAGTCGTTTCTTTTTTTGCCATTTTTTCTTGATCATCTTCCGCTGCGCGTAACGGGCGCAACGGACTGCGGTTTTACACGGATGCGGCGACGGCCGCATTGCCGATTTTCTGCTGTCTGAAACTGAGAGTGTCGCCGGAATACACCATAAAAAAAGGGCGACCTTATCCATTTTACTATACACCGGGAGAAAAGTCAACACCGCGGCGTGTTTGTAACATAAATTTAACAATCAATTTTTTAGCAGTTTAACGCATAGAGTGCTAACAATTTACAATTTGTTCATAATTTTTTGTATCATTTTTCATAATTTGGCGGTATAATATGGGCGTCCAAAGGGGAAAAGAAGCAAAAGCGTGCTTCAAGTGCCAAAAAGACAAAAAAGATCAATATCCCTTAAATAAAAAGCAAGCAATGGGATAAAATAAATTTTATCGGAGGTATTTATTATGTTCAATCTTACACCTTATGAAAGAAAAACAAATGACGTTTGGGATCCGTTCCGTCAGCTCGACGAGATAGAAAAAAGCTTCTTTGGAACAAAGAGCGTCGGCTTTAATACCGATATAAGAGAGGACGGCAATAACTACATCCTCGAAGCAGACCTTCCCGGATTCAAGAAAGATGATATCAACATCGACGTCGACGACGGCTATCTCACGATCAGCGCAAAACGTTCGAGCAACTACGAGGACAAGGACAAAAAGGGCAGCTATGTAAGATGCGAGCGCTACTACGGCTCATATTCGAGGAGCTTCAGCCTCGACGGCATCGACAGCGATAACATCTCGGCAGAGTTAACGGACGGCGTCCTCAAATTGACGCTTCCCAAGCTCGAAGTCGTTACACCGAAGACAAGACGTCTCGAAATAAAATAAAAGGCATTATTGCCTGCCGCCGCTTTACGCGGCGGTTTTTTATTGTCAATCGTAAACCGCGCGCCGCGTTTCTCGCACCGCCGCTTTTCGCGCGACGTGCGCATTGTTCGCGCCGCGTTCTTTATCGCGCCTCGGGCGCGAAGGGCTTATGTACTTTTTCTTTCAGCGCGAAAGAAAAAGTACGAAAAAGAACGCTTGTCGGTTGCTGATATTCGGCGATTCCGTGTCGCTTCCGGTGCGCAAGCGCATCCGGCTCGACATATCGCCGAGGTCGTTTGCAGATAAAGCCGTAAGCACGCGACATAGTGCGAACAATGCGGCTCTCCGGCAGATATATTTTGTACAGCTTCTCTCATCTTGCACGCATCGCGCGCCGCATAAGATAAAATTTTGCCATTATCAGCACGCGTTTCACTTCCGGCTTTATCTCGACGGATCTTTGCCCATTTCCGATGGTCGATTTTGCAAAGCAAAATCGAAAAACCAAAGGAGCGGTGCGACGACGTTTTAATCGGGGGCAAACGACGTATTCTCTCGGCTTTATCTGCACTGCGCAAGCGCTCAAGCGGCAGCGAGGGGTTCCCCGAAACGAACGAAGTGAGTTTTGGGGGTTACCGAGCACGCTTGTCTGCTTCTTTTGGTGCTTTTCTTTCAGATAAAGAAAAGCACATAGAGCTTCGCGCCCGAGGCGCGAGAA
>CAJONA010000110.1 GCA_905235755.1 uncultured Clostridia bacterium | reverse complement strand
TTGACGTCGTCTCAAAATATGTCGACGGAATAGTGACGGTCAGCGAAGACGAGATAGCGTCGGCGATACTCGCCATGCTCGAAAAACAGAAGATAGTCGCCGAAGGCGCCGGAGCCGTCGCGTTCGCGGCGGTCATGGCGGGTAAGATACCGTGTCAAAACAAAAAGACTGTGTGCATAGTTTCCGGCGGAAATATCGACGTCAACATCCTTTCAAACGTTATCGAACGCGGGCTGATCGCTTCGGGGAGGTTACATAATCTGAAAATCGCGCTTCCCGACAGACCCGGGCAGCTCAACGCAGTCACGGCGGTGATAGCCGAAAACGGCGGCAACATAATCACCGTGCACCACGAGCGCGGCAGGGACGCGTTCAATTTGAACGGCTGCAGCCTTGAAATAACCATAGAAACAAGAAACGCCGCGCAGATAGACAAGATCGACACAGCACTTCGTCGGCGCGGATACACGCTTTTACATACAGAATATTAAGGAGGACAAAATGAGCGAAATAATTTACACAAAGAACGCACCCGATGCCATCGGACCGTATTCACAAGCCGTAAAGGTCGGAAATCTCGTTTTTACGTCGGGACAGATCGCAATAGTCCCTTCGAGCGGAAACGTCGAGGCGACGACGATAGAAGGACAGACCGAGCAAGTCTGTCAAAATCTCTCCGCCGTGCTCAAAGCGGCGGGAACGTCGATAGAAAAAGCCGTGAAAACGGTATGCTTTCTCGCGGATATGGGCGATTTTGCATCGTTCAATGCCGTATACGGCAAATATTTTGTGTCGAAGCCGGCGCGCTCGTGCGTTGCGGTAAAGACTCTTCCCAAAAATGTTTTGGTTGAAGTGGAAGTCGTTGCGGAGATCTGAAAACGCCGTGTCTGCCTGCAAAATCAAGACAAGGTAAATATTATTTACCTTAAAAAATCAAATTGCGCGCATTTTCGTCGGCTGCTCCGTGGGATATTGACGTAATAATTCGAAAATTGCCGGAAGATTATTTTCGGCAATTTTTTTAACAAATATTGACTTATAAAGAACAATATGATAAAATTTAATAAATAATACAAACAAAGGACGGTACAGCGAATGAATTTTATATATGAAAAAATAGTCAAGATGCTTGATATCATCGAAAAAAGGATATACGGCGAGCCTGTTTACATAAAAGGCCTCGAATATTCGGAATGCGGATACAAGACGTCTCCGATGCCGCCGCGCGGAATGCGGTGGCTTCCGATGCCCGAAAAATTTGAAATGGGCGATGAAAAATCCGAACGCCATATGTGGATGCGCGGCAAGATCGTAATACCGGAAAATCTGCTCGGAAAAAGCGTCGTTCTTTGCAATATGTCGTTTTCGACTTCGTCATGGGGACGCACTCCGCAGTTTTTGGTGTATATAGACGGCGCACCGGCATTCGCGTTTGACAAAAATCATACGACGCTGCCGCTTGATTCGAGCGTCGCCGAGCACGATTTTGTCGTATATTGCTATACAGGTCCGAATACGTTTATTTATAATCTCGCTTTCGCCGTGTGCGAAGTGTACGAGAACACGAAGAATCTGTTTTACGATATATCCGTGCCGCAGGAAATGCTGAGTTTCAGTCAAGAGAACACGCGCGACTATGCGATAGTGCGCGACGAGCTCAACAACGCGTTGAATCTCGTCGATTTTACAAGATACGGCGAAGAGTTCGACGCCGAAGCGAAAAAAGCGGTCGATTATCTCAAAGAGAATTTATTTGAAAAATACGGCGGCAACGACATTTCCTGCGTATGCATAGGACACACGCACATCGACGTCGCGTGGCTTTGGACTTTCGCGCAGACGCGCGAAAAGGTCCAGCGCTCGTTCCTCATCGTAGTGAATCTGATGAAGCGCTATCCCGAATACAAATTTATGAGTTCGCAAGCGCAACTTTATAAATTTGTCAAAGAGGATATGCCCGAGCTTTACGAGGAGATCAAAAAACTCGTAAAAGAGGGACGTTGGGAAGTTGAAGGCGCCATGTGGGTGGAGGCAGACTGCAATTTGCCGAGCGGAGAGTCTCTCGTGAGACAGATACTTTACGGAAAGAAATTCTTTAAGGATGAATTTGACGTCGACTGCCGCGTGCTGTGGCTGCCAGACGTATTCGGATACAGTGCGGCGCTCCCGCAGATACTGAAAAAGAGCGGCGTCGACTGGTTCGTGACGTCGAAGATAAGCTGGAACGAGTCGGATCGTATGCCAAACGATTATTTCAACTGGAAGGGCATCGACGGCACTTCGATACCGACGTATTTCCTGACGGCGCAGGAAAAACAAAAAGACGGCTCGACGGGAAACTATACGACGTACAACGCGATCTTGTGTCCGAAGCAAGTCGCAGGCGCGTACGCGCGCTTCAATCCCAAGGAACTCACCGATGAAGTGATGATAACTTACGGCTACGGCGACGGAGGCGGCGGTCCGACAGAGGGTATGATAGAGCGCGGCCGCAGGATGACGGGCGGACTTCCCGAATGCCCGAAGGTCAAGTTCGAGTTTGCCGGCGAATTCCTTTCCGATCTCAAGAAAAAGACCGAAGGCAAAAAGATCCCCGAATGGAGCGGCGAGCTTTATCTCGAATATCACCGCGGCACATACACGTCGCAGGCTAAAAATAAGAAAAACAACCGCCGCAGCGAGTATCTCTACCGCAACGCGGAGATGTATTCCGTTATGGGAGAAAAAATATTCGGCGCTGAGTATCCGCGAAAAGCACTCCTTGGCGGCTGGGAAAAGATACTCCTTTGCCAGTTCCACGACGTGCTCCCCGGCTCGTCAATACACGAAGTCTATGAGGACACAAACGTCATTTACGACGAAGTCATGAAGAACGGCGCCGCCGTCGTAAACAGTATAAGAAACACTGTGGCAAAGAACATAAAGACATACGGCGGACTCCTTGTGTTCAATCCGAACTCGTTCAATACGTCGGCGGAGATAATGGCGGAAGGCGAATGGCGCTATGTCGAGAATATACCCGCGTCGGGCTGGGCTGTCGTTCCGCCGGCGGAAAAGATCGTTCCGACGGTAGGCGCGAACAAGATAGAAAACGACTATATTTATGTCGAATTCGACGGCAATATGAATATATGCCGTATATACGACAAGACAGAGCAAAGGGAAGTGCTCAAACCCGGTGAAATCGGCAATGCCATCGAGGCTTACGAGGATTATCCGAGAGCGTACGACGCGTGGGAGATCACAAACTACTACAAAGAGAAGAAATATTCGGTTGACGACGTGGTTTCTTGCGACAAATACGAATGCGGCGAAAGAGCGGGCTTTACCGTAACGCGCAAATTCCGTAATTCGACGATCAAACAGACGATAGCGCTCGACGGACACACGAAAAACATCACTTTTGACACCGATATCGATTGGAAGGACGAGCATATCCTGCTCAAAGCGGCATTCCCGATAAATGTCAACGCGAATACGGCGCTTTATGATATTCAGTACGGTTACATCGAGCGCCCGACGCACGAAAACACCAGCTGGGACGCGGCGAAATTCGAGGTCTGCGCTCAAAAGTATGCGGATATATCCGAGCGCGGCTACGGTGTGTCGCTCATCAACGACTGCAAGTACGGTTACAGCGCGTCCGGATCGACGCTCTCACTCACGCTCCTCAAATGCGCGACGTATCCCGATCCCGCCGCCGACAAATGCCGCCACAAGTTCAGTTACGTGCTCTATCCGCACGCGGGCGACATCGTCAAGGCAAAAACCGCGGAAAACGCGTATATCATCAACAACCCGCTCGAATGTGTTCCGCTCTCGCGTCAGGACGGAAAGTTGCCCGACCGCTTCTCGCTCGTGAAAACGGACAACGTCGGAACGTTTATCGAAGCGATCAAAAAAGAGGAGAACGGCGACGGCGTGATAGTGCGCCTTTATGACGCTGTCAACTCGCGCGGCCCGCGCAAATTGACGTTCGGATTGCCGGTTAAAGAGGCGTATCTTTGCGATCTGCTTGAAAACGAACTCTCGCCGGTCGAGACGGACGGCAAAAACATCGTCATAGATGTGGCGCCGTTTGAAATAGTAACGCTGAAAGTCAAAATTTAAAGTTTTGATAGAAAAATGCGGGGTCCGCCATGCGCGGACCTCTGCTTTTTTTGGAATATTTTCACTTATATTGACAAATTTTTTTCATAGTGATATTATTAAATTAAATTATAACTTTAAACCTCGGAGGGAAAAATGATACAAGTAAACAAGGATATGTTAGAACTCGGAGTAAAGCCGTCGGTCATTCGCGAGATGTACGAATACGGCAATCGCAGAAAGGCGGAGATAGGCGCTGATAAAGTATTCGATTTCAGTCTCGGAAATCCGAGCGTGCCTGCACCGTCGATAGTAAATGAGACGATAAAGACGCTTCTCGACACCGAGAATTCGATCTCGGTTCACGGATACACATCGTCGGCGGGCGATATGAACGTGCGCCGTGCGGTAGCGGAGTATCTTAATAAATGTCACGGTTCGGCGCTCGGTGCCGAAAATATATATATGACGTGCGGCGCAGCGGCGTCGCTTACGACGACGTTCCACGCGCTGACGTGCGACGGAGACGAAGTCATC
>CAJONA010000109.1 GCA_905235755.1 uncultured Clostridia bacterium | reverse complement strand
TCCTGCCAATGAAGAGATGGACGATATGACGGAGGATGAAGATGATTCAGGTGGCATTTTATGACGCGAAGGCTTATGACAGGCCTTCTTTTGAAGCATACGGGGAGCGGTACGGCGTCCGCTTTACCTTCCTCGAGACAAAGCTGAACGAGGATACGGCGGCGCTTGCGGAAGGGTACGACGCGGTATGCGTTTTTGTGAATGATACGGTGAATGCGGCTGTGATCGAAAAGCTGTACGCTTACGGGGTGAAGCTGATCGCGCTGCGCTCGGCGGGCTATAATAACGTTGACGTGCGCGCAGCTTTCGGGAAAATCCACGTCGTCCATGTGCCGGCCTATTCGCCCTATGCGGTGGCAGAGCACGCCATTGCTTTACTTTTAACTTCCGTTAGAAGAATCCACAAAGCCTACAACCGCACCAAGGAATTTAACTTTAGTTTAAGCGGCCTAACAGGATTTGACTTTCACGGAAAAACCGTGGGCTTTGTTCCCACTATGGGAGGTCTTCACGAAGGGCACGTCGACGGATTTGACATTGACATGCAGGCTGCCGTCCCAGCGGACTTCCGAGCAGATGGACGCATTGACCTTCATGAATCCCTTCCCACCCCGGGCGCTCGCGAAAATCTCATCGGTGCGGAAAATGATTTGCGGGTCGGAAACGTCAAGGCTGACTTTCGCGGCGCTTTTGATCATCTGGCTGACGACATCCTTATTCCGGAACAAATACTCCCGGGCGGCATCGGTGGCCTCGGTATCGCTCAGCTTGATGCGGAAACCCGTATCGGGGGGCAGCGCTTTGATTTCATAAAATTGTCTGTACAGAGCATCAAGTGCGGATTCTGACATGTGGTTACTCCTGTATTATTTAGAATTTGATCCGGATTCAGCTTTTTCTTTCTCTGGCTTCCTGAACAGCCGGATCATTAATTTCACGATCAATTTAATGATCAGAATCAGTACAATAATAAGCAGAACAAAGATCACCAGCAGGATGACCAGCAAGACGATGGGCGAGGGGTGAGGCAATTTTGGACTCGTCAGCTGCCTGATCGCTGTCGGCGAATAGACGATGTCCCCGCTCCATGGTTCAGTCACCAAAACGCCCATTTCCCGCAGCTCTTCCTCTGTCAGTTCGGACTCTGTCGCCGGGTCAAACACTTCCGGGAACCCTTCCCCTTTATCATACGTGTCATAGTACACATAGCGGACATCTGCCCGCAGTTTTTCCGGAGAGTATTGCACATAAGCAATGCGGATTTCCTGATCGGCGTTGGAATAGATGTAAACGGTGAAAACCTGATCTTCCGGAAGAACCAGCAGTGTCATATTTCCGGCGCGTTCGGCATAAAGGAACGTCTTGCTTTCTTTCCCATTATATTCGGGGTATCTTAGGCCTTCACCCGAAATATCGTAAGTTTCGGAATCGGAGATCTTCTGGATGAAATCACCATTCTCGTCGTATACTTCGATATCCACATCACCAAGGATGGCATAATGTGCATATTTGGGACCAAAGTTTAAAAAGGAAGCATCATCCGATGCGAACAGCCAGTATCGATAGGTCTTGTCAAAATGGTTATGCGCGATGTTTTCCCGTATCGTAAGACTGTCGTCCCAGTAAGTTTGATATTCTGCCGACAAGTCTCTGTCTTCAAGAAACGCTGTATAGGCGGTTTCGATAATAAAATCCAGAAAATGATAAAACTCGTAAGCCTGATAGCGGAAATTTACCTGTTCTCCAATGGCATTCTTGACTATTCCCGGAAGACTGAGATTTCGGAGCAATTGTTTGAGCAGGACGGAAAAATCTTCTCCCCTCAGGAGTCCGATAAAAAAGTTCTGGTACGTATTTTGATAAGATGCGGCCGAGTTGACAAAGAAAGCGATGTAGTCAAAAAGCGTATGCAGATTGCGGTCCATGCGCGGATTTATGATCGGCTCCTCGTAGCCGTTATCAGCCTCATAAATGATCGAGGCGGCTCTATACTTTTCCGGGTAATTGCTGTCCGTTTCGATTGCGGGAAGGAAGATATCGACCCCATAGCGGCTGTATCCCCATTCGGCGAAGGGGATCATCGGGACGACATCAAATGGATTGATGAGATTGAAAATGTTATCATGGTCATGCACCTCATCGATCCGGGCCGTTCTCGGGCAGGCAAAAGTATAGGCATAAACGGCTTCAAAGGTTCCCTCGTCATTCACATCATCGGCGAAAAGGTTGGCGACCGCGGCGGAGCGGCTTTTTGCGTATTTATGCTCCGATAAAAACAGATCAGCTCTCATTTTTCTTCCTCGGCGTGTGTTTTGTGTTTTTTTCAAATATGCTGAGCAGAAGCGCGACAGCCGTAACGATGTTTTTGCTGTAATTCAGCCCCGCCGCCTTGCCTATTGCTTTCAGACCGACGGTGAGCGCCGAAACGGCGCCGCATATTATCAGATTTATCCATATCTCGTTCGTATTTGATGTGACGGTGCATATCTTGATCGCTATCGCCGTCGCCGTTGCGCCGGATACGATGCCCGATATATCGCCGATGATGTCGTTGCAAAAACTCGACACTCTGTCGGCGTTTTTTATGAGTTCGACCGCTTTTTTGCCTCCGCGCACTTTTCTCGCCGCCATGGAGTTGAACGGCGCGATGTCGGCTTTCGTAACAGCCAGTCCGATTATGTCGAACACTACGCCGATGAGTATGAAAAACATAAGTATCAGTATCGAGAAAAATACGTTCAGATAGTTCAGCAGCTCCGACGAGAGCAGGGAAAGGACTATCGATATCGATATGCTCGATATGAACGCCGCCGCCACCCATTTCCAGTTGACGAGGGAGAAAAACGACGGCCGCTTTTGTTTTTTAGGTCGGGGCGGTCTGTCGCCCGATTGATTGTTGTCCAAAAAAGACCTCCGAAAATATATGTAAAAAAGTTTGTTTTTATTTAAAGCGACGGAAATATAAAAGGTAAACCTTGCGACATAAGGTCAAGTAGGCTTTCCCCGCGCCGTACCGGACGTTACCGAACCGGCGGTTTCCCGTTGGACAGCACGTCGGAGCGTCTCCGCGTCCGCGACTTGATTGCCTGTGAGTTCGCACCGCAATCCCTTTTATATCTCTGTAAGAACAGCCTAGGAGATTTCCTCCGATGAAGTAAGGACGCCCTCTAGTCTCTGTTGCGATCATGATTTCAAACGGCAGTCGCATCGGTTTCAAGGCCATGAAGGCCGAAGCGTTCCGTTATCCGCCATGACCGCTTCAAGGCAGGCTACACCATTCACAGCATCAACGTACCGCGCAATGGGTTTAATCCTTGCCCGTAGTCTCAACTCACTCGAAAAAAGCGTTTTAACCACTTGACAAGGTCTCCACGGAAAGAGGGTCGAATTCCGTATGCCGTTACGGACCGCCCGCGATCCTGATCTCCCAGCAGCCACCCAAAGCTGGGCGCAAAAAGCAGCAACAAGGAGTTTCATCGATATGCCCTTTAACGGATTTTTAGGCCCGTCTTCGAGAACGTGTGCTTCAACTAGGATACTGCTCCGTCGCTCAGGCAAAAGTATTGCCATTTATAAATTATACATTATTTTTTGAATTTATGCAATAGGAAAATTCAATTTGGTGAAAAATAACGTAAAAAAGCGCCGACCGCCCGAAAAAGGGGCGGTCAACGAAAAATTATTTTATATTTATTTCAAATATATGCTTACAGCACGGACATTTTGCGGTATGCGTGCCGGCGACGCGCTTGAATCGAAGAACATTTTTGCACGACGGGCATTTTGTATATATAAACGTGTCTTTGTATTTTTTGCGGTTTTTCTGACGCGTGAAGAACGCGTGTATTTTGAATTTTATACGCAGATAGCGTTCGTTTTCCGCCCGGCGTTTTGAGACGTTTTTTGAGAAAACTCTGAAAAAAGCGTATATTATCAAAACGAACGCGACGCCTTGGAGGATATATCCCGCGACAAGCGATACGAACGCCTCTATTACCATGCTTATCAACAGCAGTATCGCAGACACCCAAAGTATAAACGTATATAATCGGTCGGGGCCGTTGCGCCCGTACATGAATGCTGCAAGCCTTTGACGAAATCTTCCCATAAAAATTCCTTTTGCTCATAATAGGTTATTACGTGTGATTATTATATTCCGTTATTTTTTAGTTTTCAATAAATTTTGATGAACAAAATGTTAATTTTGAGGATATCGGCTTCAAAAAAACGAAAAATACTATTGACTTGACGATTTTTTTGTGATATACTTAACGTCGGTCGAGCGCGAGGCATGGAAAGATGGCTGAGCTGGTCTAAGGCGCACGACTGGAAATCGTGTAACGGCTAATACCCGTTCCGGGGTTCGAATCCCCGTCTTTCCGCCAAAGAAAAGTTGCAGGGCAAGCGCCCTGCAACTTTTCTTTTTTTGATGTATAGCGGGGATTCGAACAAGGAGGGAGCGAAGCGGAAGAAAACAGCATAATATGCTGTTTTCGCCGACGTGGGCAACGAGCGAAGCGAGGCGATAGGAGCGGCAGCGACGGAAAAATCCCCGTCTTTCCGCCAAAAACAAAGGCACCCGTAAGGGTGCTTTTTGTTTTTGCGACGGGGATTCGAACAAGGAGGGTAGCAAGCACAAAACGACC
>CAJONA010000108.1 GCA_905235755.1 uncultured Clostridia bacterium | reverse complement strand
TTATCCGTATATGAAGCCGGAGAATGTATATGAGTTCCTGATGGAGAGCAGCCTTTCGGAGGATGAAAAAGAGCAAATCGCATATAAGAATGCGGAACGGTTGTTCCATTTGAACTGATTCACCGGTTCATTCCTCCCAAACAAACGGGAGAAAATATATAAAAAAATGGAGGGAAAAACATGAAAGAAATTATTACCTTGATCACCGGTGCCGAGCGCGGCATGGGTCTTGTGACTGCAAAGGCACTGGGCCAAAAGGGACAGCACATCATCATCGGCGCGTACAACATGGAATTGGGGCGGCAGGCCGTTACAGAGTTGAAGGAAGCAGGTGTAAATGTCGATCTGTTTAAATGCGACGTCACCAATCGGGAAGATATCAATAACCTGGTGGATGAAATCGAGCGGAAATACGGATATCTGAACATCCTAATCAATAACGCAGGAATTGCCGGTCCAATGACTTCCCCTTCGCAGACTTCCGAAGAAGATTTGCGAAAAACCATGGAAACTAATTTCTTCGGCGCGGCAGCCATGGTAAAAGCTTGTCTGCCGTTGCTGAAAAAAGCCGAATTCGGCAAGATCATCAATATTACAAGCGATCTGGGTTCCTTGACGCTGGCTTCCGATCCCGCGCACCCGCTCTATGCCTTTAATGCGTTTGCTTACTCTGCCTCCAAAGCCGCAGCGAATTTTATCACGGTTGCTTTTGCAAAAGAACTGGCGGGAACGAGCATTACTGTCAACTCGGTCAACCCAGGGATGACCGCAACCGATCTGATCAATAAAAAGGCCTTTGAAGCCAACGGCGCCAAAACACCGGAGCAAGGCGCTGCAAGGGCGATCGAACTGGCTTCCTCCGCCGATAATACGCTGAACGGTACCTTTACGCAGGATTCCGGCGTGCTTCCCTGGTAACCGAATGCCGTGTGAAAACTTTCAAACCGAAAACATAATGTTATGACTTCTGCGATTTCATAATCGCAGAAGTCATAATGTTTAAGATCGAAAAAATGATACGGGATCTTGTAATTTGTTAGAATGTATTATGACGGGAAGAAATATATATAAAAAAGATCCTTTGTATGTTTGTATGATACTATCATTTTTCATGATTTTCAGTCTGTCTGCATGTTCATCCGATGGTAAGGAACAAAGTCTGGCGCGGCGGATATAATATCATTGATAAATGATAAAAAGCTTTTACATTATATTCACATTTTTACCTTGACACGGACACAATACCGCGGTATAATCTAACCCAGTTAGCAATAAGGCGGAAAGGAATGTTGGAACATGGCTACCACGGAACAAATCGAAACTTTGCTTGAACAACTGAATAAAGCCCCACCGTCGGAGCACTTTCAAAATATTGATAAGAACACGGTTGGAATACGGGCAATCCTGAAATATCTTAGCGAAACGGACGAAAAGGTAACGGCAGGAAAAATCAGCGAGCACATGAAAGTCAGCACGGCGCGAGTTGCCGTTCTTCTGAAAAAAATGACGGCGAAAGACCTGATCGAAAAGGAGCAGGATCCGGCGGACGGGCGGATCGTCATCGTTAAACTTTCCGAATACGGAAAGCAAACCGCCGAAGTACTGCGAGAAAATATTTACAAACATATCAGCGAAATGATCGACAGAGTCGGCATGGAAAGAATGCTTGAATTTGCTGAAATCTCAAATGAAATCCATTCTGTTATGAAAGAACCGGAAATCGACGTATAACGACGTATAACATTGAATGAGAAGAGCAGATGCATCATCTGCTTTCTATCTTTAAAAAAACTATCTAACCGAGTTAGAAAGCCGCATAAAAGGAGCAAATATTATGATCAAATTAATCAAAAAACTACAAGGGCGCGATTGGTGCTTCGCAGTTATCAGCATTGCATTCATCGTGGTACAGGTATGGCTGGATATGACCATGCCGCAGTACATGAACGAGATAACGAGACTTATTGGAAACGGAGGAGAAATGTCGAGCGTTTTGAAAGCGGGCGGTATGATGTTACTATGCTCGCTGGGAAGCGTTGCGGCGTCCGTTATCACCGCTGTCTTTTCCGCCAAGATCGGGAGCGATCTTGGCTTTATACTGCGCAACGATCTCTTTAAGAAAGTGCAGAGCTTCTCGATGGAAGAAATCGGCAGATTTTCCACCGCAAGTCTCATTACCCGTTCAACAAATGACATTCAGCAGGTGCTGATGTTCCTCATTATGGGACTGCAAATGCTCATCAAGGCGCCCATTACGGCTATTTGGGCGATCTGCAAGATCTCGGGGCAGGAATGGCAATGGTCGCTTGCAACGGCGATCGGAGTCGTCATCGTGCTCGGCGTAGTCGGTACCTGCATCTCTCTTGCGTTGCCAAAGGTCAAAAAAATGCAAAAGCTGACCGACGATCTGAACCGTGTTACCCGTGAAAATCTTGACGGTCTGCGCGTAGTCAGAGCATACAATGCGGAATCATATCAGGAGAGCAAATTCGAAAAATCAAACGAAGAACTTACACAAGCGCAATTATTCCAGCAAAGGACAATGGCGTTTATGCTGCCTACCATGATGCTCGTGCAAAGCGGGTTGATGCTTGCCGTCTTTTGGATCGGCGCGTCGCTTATAAGCGGAATAGGTTCGCCTGCAGGTTGGGACACTTACGGTAATATGACGGTGTTCAGTCAGTACGGTATCATGATCGTGATGTCTTTTATGATGCTTGTTATGCCGTTTATGATGCTTCCGAGAGCGTCTGTCGCGGCAAAGCGTATCAATGAAGTGCTGGATACCGTTCCCGCCATTCATAACGGAAGTGCGCTTGAAGGCAAAGACGGTCTCGTCGGCGAGGTGGAGTTCAAAAATGTCTCGTTCCGCTATCCCGACGCCGAGGAAGATGTTATACACGATATATCTTTTACCGCAAAGAAGGGCGAAACGGTCGCGTTTATCGGTTCGACCGGATGCGGCAAGAGTACGGTAGTCAATCTTGTCCCGCGTTTCTACGACGCAAGCGACGGCGAGGTGCTTGTGGACGGTCTTGACGTCAAGGAATACGACGAGCACGCTCTGCGCAACAAGATAGCTTACGTTTCGCAAAGAGCTATACTTTTCTCGGGGACGATCGCTTCAAACGTCGCATACGGCGATAACGGAAAGCCCGCGCCTGCGGAGAAGGAGATCGCCGACGCGGTCGACACGGCGCAGGCGAGCGAATTCGTCGAAAGTCTGCCCGACAAATACGACGGCTTCGTGGCGCAGGGCGGGACCAACTTCTCGGGCGGACAGAAACAGCGTCTGTCCATCGCCCGCGCAGTCGCGAGAAAAGCCGAGATAATAATTTTCGACGACTCTTTCTCGGCGCTCGACTATAAGACGGACCGCGCTCTGCGCAAAACTCTCGATGAAAAATGCGGCGGCACGACGAGACTTATCGTGGCGCAGCGTATCGGTACGATCAGGGACGCCGACAAGATAATCGTTCTGGACGAGGGAAGAATGGTCGGCATCGGTAAACACGAAGAATTGATGCAAAACTGTGAGGTTTATCGGCAGATCGCGCTTTCACAGCTTTCAGAGGAGGAATTGGCGTAATGGAAAAGAAAGAATATGAATTCGGTCAGGCGCAGCGGAGACCGACGCACAGAGGACCGGGAGGTCCGGGCGGACCCGGCGGAAGAATGGGCGGCGGAGAAAAGCCCAAAGATCTTGTCGGCACATGGAAAAAATTATTGATATATTGCCATAAATACTTACCGCTTATGATTATCGCCATCGTGTGCGCTGTCGGCGGAACGGTGCTGACATTGCTCGGTCCCGATAAGCTGTCAGACATGACAAAATATATTCAGGAAGGACTTTTTACCGGCGTCGTCGATCTTGACGCGGTCTTTGCCGTTGGAATAACGCTGATATGCTTCTACGCGGCGAGCTGGATTCTCTCGGCTCTGCAAGGCTGGATAATGGCGACCGTAACGCAAAAGGTCTCCAAATCAATGCGTAAAGATATCTCACAAAAAATAAATCGCCTGCCCGTGTCGTATTACAACCGCACCACAACGGGCGACGTGCTTTCGCGCGTCACAAATGACGTCGATACCATAGGGCAGTCGCTTAACCAAAGCGTCGGAATGCTCATTACTCAGATCGTCCTGTTTGTCGGCAGCTTGATAATGATGCTCATCACCGATGTTATAATGGCTCTGACCGCAATAGCGGCGACAGCGATCGGATTCGTCGTTATGCTTGCGATAATGAGCCGCAGTCAGAAATATTTTACCCGCCAGCAGCGCGACCTCGGTGCGCTCAACGGACACATTGAGGAGATATACGCGGGGCACACCGTAGTAAAAGCATATAACGGAGAGGCTCAGGCAAACGCTGAGTTCGATCGCCTGAACACGAGTCTCCGCGACAGCGGATTCAAGGCTCATTGCCTGTCCGGACTTATGATGCCGCTGATGATGTTTATCGGCAACTTCGCATACGTCGCGGTCTGCATAGTGGGCGGTGTATTGGCGATCAACGATGCGATCGGCATCGAAGTCATAGTGGCGTTTATGCTGTACGTTCGTTACTTTACACAGCCTCTTTCGCAGATATCGCAGGCGATGCAGTCGCTCCAGTCCGCAGCCGCCGCAGGCGAGCGCGTATTTGAGTTCCTCGAAGCGG
>CAJONA010000107.1 GCA_905235755.1 uncultured Clostridia bacterium | reverse complement strand
ATGCTGTTTTCGCCGACGTGGGCAAGCGTGCAGCGCACGCGCGATAGGAGCGACAGCGACGGAAAAATCCCTATTCCGCAGCCAAAAAAAAGAACGGACGCCTTTTGCGTCCGTTGTTTTTTTCTGTATTGGGATTCGAACAAGGAGGGTAGCAAGTTAAAAACAGCATGGTATGCTGTTTTTAACGAAGCGAAACCGCCCAAAGCAAGCGTTTTCAGAAGCGGCACTCGCCGCGCGTGAAAATGCTATGCGACGGTGGAGGGCGAAGAAAACAGCATAATATGCTGTTTTCGCCGACGTGGGCAAGCGTGCAGCGCACGCGCGATAGGAGCGACAGCGACGGAAAAATCCCTATTCCGCAGCCAAAAACAAAAAACGCCAGCACGGCGTTTTTTTGTTTTTCTGTATTGGGATTCGAACAAGGTAAATATAATTTATCTTACCTGTCGGAAAGAATTTTTTCAACGCAAAGCGCGCTTATTTTATTGACAAAAGTTTCTAAATGATATATACTGTAGAAAATTAAAAAGTGGATTTTATATGAAAACAAAACGTCTTTTCAGCACAATATCGCTTATCATCAACCTTCTCATCGTGTATTTGACTTTTGACGCCGTTATATATTATTTCAGGGACGACATCATCAGGGAAATGACGGAAGAGGTCATATCTTCGTGGACAGCCATGAGATATTTTACTACGCTGTCGAATATCTTTGTCGCAATTTCCGCCGCGGTGCTCGTTGCTATACATATAAGAAACGCCGCCCGCGACGTTTATGATGTGCCGAAATGGGCAATAACGTTGAAATACATTGCCACTGTGTCCGTTACGGTAACTTTTCTGACTGTCGTTTTCTTTCTGGCTCCGATCACGGCACTCGGCGGAAAAAGTTATTTCTTGCTGTTTGAAGGTAATCAATTCATTCTGCATTTTCTATCACCCGTAATGGCGATAGTATCGTTCATTTTCTTTGACGGCTGGGAAAAGCTTCCGTTCAAATCAACTTTTTTGACCGTTATTCCGACGATCATATATTCGTTTGTTTATATTCCGATGGTGGTGATAGTAAAAGCGTGGCCGGATTTTTATTTCTTCACGTTTGGCGGGCATTATTACATAACACCTGTTGCAGCAATAGTGATGTACGGCGTAACGTACGGCATCGGCGTTATCGAATGGCATTTGAGAAGAAAATTCAATATTACAACGTAAAAAAGCCGCGAAAGCGGCTTTTTACTGTGTATCGTCTGTCGAAAGGAGCATTCTGTCGTTGTCAAGATCTTTTCCCGACGCTTTTTTGAACATCGAGACGAGATCTTCTATTTTGAGTTTTTGTTTTTGTTCGCCGGAAATGTCGTAGATGATATTTCCGTTTTCCATCATGAGCAGTCTGTTGCCGAGATCGATCGCAGACTGCATATTGTGCGTTATCATAAGGCACGTGATCTTTTCTTCTTCGACGATCTTTTTAGTCAGAGCAAGGACTTTCTCAGCCGCGCCCGGATCGAGAGCCGCCGTGTGCTCGTCGAGCATGAGCAACTTCGGTTTGTTGATCGTCGCCATTATCAGCGTCAGCGCCTGGCGCTGTCCGCCCGAAAGAAGCCCGACCGGGTGCGACATACGATCTTCAAGTCCCATATCGAGCAGCGAGAGCGTATCGCGGAATTTCTTTCTGTCATCGCTCGAAATGGACGACAGCCAACCGCCATGTCCCGCCGCGAGAACGAGGTTTTCCTCAACGCTCATGTCAGGAGCCGTGCCGAGCATCGGATCTTGAAAAAGACGGCCGATGTCTTTCGCGCGCTTATGTTCCGGCAGGAGCGTTATATCCTTGCCGTCGAGTATGATCTCGCCGCTGTCGGTGAGAAATGTTCCCGCTATCGCGTTGAACAGCGTCGATTTTCCCGCGCCGTTTGCACCGATGATCGTTATAAAATCGGATTCGTTTACGTGAAGAGAAAGGTCAACAAGCGCTTTCTTTTCGTTCACCGTGCCTATTCCGAAGGTTTTGTTTATGTTTCTTATGTCAAGCATCTCTCCGATCCCCCTTGCTCGTCATGTGTTTGATACGCCTTTTGAAAGTCGGAAACTGCTTTTTAAGATACGGCGCCGATATGGCGATGACAACGATGACCGCCGAAACGAATTTAAGCATATACGCGGGCATATCGAGGCGCAGGGCGATCATATAAACTATGCGGAATATAAGCGCGCCTATGACCGCGCCGATAGCGCGAAACGGTATCTTCTTGCCGACGCCGATAAACGCGTTACCGATAAGCAGGGAAGCGAGCGCTACTGTAAGTATGCCCGAGCCGATGTCGATATTGACGGACTTTTGCGATTGAGCGAGAAGGCAGCCCGAAAGCGCCGTGAACGAGTTTGCGATGCAAAGTCCGACGATCGTCGTAAATGTCGGGTTGATCGATGACGAGCGCACCATCATCGGGTTGTTGCCCGTCGCGCGTATCGCAAGTCCGAGGCGAGTGCGCAAAAACAACGTGAGGAAAACTATCACCGCAACGACGGCGATGAGCGCAACTATGATCTTGTAATATCCTTCAAGAAACGTTCCGCCAAGCAGGCCCTTCATCTTGGTAAAGACAGTCTCCGTCTTATTCATATTAAGTATGGACGAACCGCTCATTACGGCTATGTTAATCGAATACAGGCCCGTATTTACGACGATACCGGCGAGCAGGCTGTTGACGCCCAATTTCGTTTGAAGGAGCGCCGTTACAAGTCCCGATATCATGCCGGCGGCCATCGCCGCGACAATAGATAAATACGGGTGCCCCGATATGGCGACGACCGCGCCGACGGTCGCTCCGAATGTGAAGCAGCCGTCGGTCGAAAGATCGCAGACATTGAGCATAGAATAGCTGAGAAACAGGGCGAGAACCGTCAGTGACGTTATAAGCCCGAGCTCCGCCGATGTTCCGAACAGCCCGAGTATTGAGTCAAGAGACATTATTTTACCTCAAAATTTGTATTATCAGTCAAAGTTTTCCGACGTTGTTATCGGCTTAACTTTCGTGCAGTACGGAGCGAACGCGCTTGCAACGTCGTTATAGTTCAGACCGAGCTTTTCGCAGATCTCCGTGTTGACTGTCGCCGTGCCGTTGTCGAACGTCATAACGGGCGTCGTCGCGGGATTTGCTCCGTCGACGAGTATTTTGCTTACCATATTCGCCGTTTCAACGCCGAGATTTGCGTAGTCGACGCCGTAGCCGAGGAATGCGCCGTTGAGCGCGAACGAATCTGCGCCGCAGTAATGCGGTATCTTCGCGTCGGCGAGCTTTTCGTATATCGAGAGTTCAGCTGTCATAACGGTATTGTCGGAAGGAGTGAACACAGCGTCAACGCCGTCTGCTATGAGAGAATCGACGGCGAGCTGTATTTCGGATACGTTCGTGCCCGTATATTCCTTGTAGGAAACGCCCTTGTTGTCAAGATAAGCCTTTGCCTGCGCTATTGCGGTAGTTGACGAATCCTGACCGATATCGTAGAGAAGACCGATGCTGTCTGCCTCGGGATCGAGCGCGAATATGAGATTCATAACGGCGTTCGTATCGAGATAGTCCGATGTGCCTGTGATGTTCGCTCCCGGAGCGGCGTTCGATGCGACGAGATCGACGCCTTCGGGATCGGAAACAGCCGCGAACACGACCGGTATTTTATTGTCTTCCGTTGCGGACTGCATAGCCATAGCAACGGGAGTGGCAACGCCTATCATGATGTCGACTTTGTCGGCGATGAAGTTCTGTATTATCTGATTGAGCACGTTTGAGTCGGCGTTGCAGTTGTCATATTTGATCTTGAACGTAACGCCGTTTGCTTCGCCGAGAACGGCAAGCTGCGAACGGATATTGTCTACAATCTGATTAAGTGAAGCGTCGTCAACATAGTTGCAAATGCCGACGGTATATGTTTTACCGTCGTTCGGAGTATTTCCGCATGATACGACTGCGAACAGCATTGCGAGTGTGAGGATAAGGATTACGATTTTTTTCATTGTTTTTGCCCTTTCGTTATTTGTTTTTATTTTATTTTATTTTATTTTATTTTATTTTTTACAGGGAAATAAAAAAACTGCCCCGACAATAGAAATTGCCGGGACAGGAATAATTTATACCTGCGGTGCCACCCTGCTTGACGGTATGACCGTCCTCTCAGCGCATACGTTAATATGCTGACGTTTTTTTACGGAGCGTCGTCTCCGTCTCGCATACTCCGGAAGATCCGTTTGTGCTCGCCCTCAAAAGCCCATTCAGTCTTAAATGCCATGCCGCAATCACACCGCCTGCGACTCTCTGAAAAAGTTTAGATAAGACTTACTTACTCTTTCTCATCGGTTTATGCAACTATCGTATCACAGATATTTTTTGATGTCAATAGTTTTTTTTAAAATTTTTTTCCGCTTTGAATTTTTATGCTTTTTGTCAAAAAAGCGCCCGTCAATGACGCTTTTTATCATCATTTTTGCTGTATGTTCTTGACGCTTCCGCAAACAGCGGCGTGCAGCCGTCCATTGTGTTTTTCATACATTTAATAAACGACAAATGCTCAAAAAGGCAACTTGATCATTAAAAAAGGATATTTTTGCAAAAAAACAAAAAAATAATAAAAAATTTTCAAAAAACTCTTTATTTACTTGCTTTTTTATATTATAATATAAGTCTCCGAAGGGAGTGATTATTGTGAATTCGTTTGCTGATACGTTTAAATACGTTTTCGGACAGTTCAGAGGATTTGCCGATATACTCGATATAATTCTTGTTGCGGTACTTATATTCTTTGTCATCAACTTTATACGCTCGCGCCGCGCAAGCAGGGTTGCTGTCGGTATTTTACTTGTGATAGCCGTCATATTCATATTCAGCCTTTTCGATCTGCGCGCCATCAACTTTCTGTTCTCAAACATTTTGCAGGTCGGGATTATCGCGCTTATAATCATCTTCCAGCCCGAGATACGTTCGGCATTCGAGAAGATAGGTTCTGCGCCTCTCTCGAAATTCCTCGGCGATCAGTCGTCGCAGGCTTCAAAGCATGAGATGATTTCGAACATTTGCAGTGCGGCATGCGAACTTTCGCAGGAATACACCGGCGCGCTCATCGTCATTGAGCGTTCGACGCAGCTCGGCGACATAATAAGGACGGGGACGCTCATCAATGCGGACGTAGAGGTCGCGCTCATCAAAAATATATTTTATAACAAAGCGCCGCTCCACGACGGGGCGATGATCATAAAATCGGATCGTATATGCGCCGCAGGATGCATTCTTCCGCTGTCGACGAAGGACGACATCATCAAGGATCTCGGAACGCGTCACCGCTCCGCGATAGGTATGAGCGAAAACAGCGACGCTGTCGTCATCGTGGTATCGGAGGAGACAGGGACCATTTCGATAGCGGTCGACGGACAGCTCAAAAGAAATTATGACTACAACACGCTGAGAAACGAGCTTTCTTATTTGCTCAGAGATAACGCCGACAAAAAGTCGAAGAACGGGAGGGGTTAGAATGAAAGATAAAAAACAGTATTCCGCCGAAGCAACGTCCCGCCATGCGTCTGACGACTACAAGGTGAATTTCTCCCGCAGATCGATAATTATAATTGCCGTCGTGTCACTGGTGTTTGCATTTTTAATATGGGTGATCGCCGTTGCGACCGATTCGGCGATACACAATTACACGGATGTCACCATCGAAGTCATGAACGCCTCACATATTACCGACGCCGGGTATGAGATCGTTCTCGAAACGGGCACGGTCAGCTTCAGAGTGCAGGGAAGAACGTCGGTGATAAATTCGCTTGCGGAAAATTCCGTCGTGCCTTATATCGACCTGTCAGACGTAACGATCACCGGCGAGCGCACAAAAGTGCCCGTGCAGTTTAAGTCGGAGTATGATCTTATGTACAGCAACATATCGGCGGACGTTATTTATATTCAGATCGTCGATCAGACCGAGTGATATATGCAAAGATATATCGTTCAAAACATCAGATTGCCTTTTGAGGCTCCGAAAGACGTCGTTTTTGCGCAGGCCAAAAGGCGTCTTTTAAAATTTTTTTCGGAAAAAGATATCATAAAGACGGAAATAGCAAAGCGTTCGGTAGACGCGCGACGCAAAAACGATATAAAATTCGTGTGGTCGGTGTACGCCGAGGTGTCGTCGAAAAGGACTGTCGACGCTGTGCGCCTTGCGGCGGACGGCGTGGTACTTGCAAAAGATCCGTCGCTCGACGTCAGGACGGGGAGCGAGATCCTCACTGACAGGCCGCTCGTCGTTGGGTTCGGTCCGTGCGGAATGTTCGCGTCGTTGATCTTGGCGCGAAACGGCTACCGCCCGACAGTCATCGAGCGCGGCGGCGATATATACGAGCGTTCGCAAGCCGTCGATACGTTCATGAAAACGGGAAAGCTCGACGCCGAGTCAAATATTCAGTTCGGCGCGGGCGGCGCGGGCACGTTTTCCGACGGGAAACTCGTAACGCGCATAAATGACGAAAAATGCGCCGTGGTTATCGAAGAAATGCACCGTCACGGTGCGAGCGACGACATTTTATTTTTATCGAAGCCGCACGTCGGGACCGACTCGCTGAAAAAGATCGTAAGCTCCATACACGACGAAATAACGTCGCTCGGCGGCGAGATACATTATAACACAAAATTCGAAGGCTTTATTTGCCGCGACGGCAAAGTCGCCGGCGTCAGAACGTCGCGCGGCGATATCGCTTGCGGCGCGGTCATCCTTGCGATCGGTCACAGCGCGCGCGACACGTTCGAAGTTTTCGAAAAAAGCGGGCTTTCACTCGCGCCGAAGGCGTTTTCCGTCGGCGTGCGTATCGAGCATTTGCAAGAAGACATCGACGCGGCGCTTTACGGCGACAATGCGGGCGATGAGCGTCTGCCGAAAGGCGAATACGCGCTCTCGCACAGATGCGACGGCGGAAGGGGCGTTTACACGTTTTGTATGTGTCCCGGCGGCGAGGTCGTCGCGGCGGCG
>CAJONA010000106.1 GCA_905235755.1 uncultured Clostridia bacterium | reverse complement strand
GTAATAATACCCTCTCGCAAACGGAGAAAACGCCTTGACGCCGTATTTCTTCACAAGCGCGCCGCCGTCACTCTCGTAATATTCGCCGAGCATCCCCGACAGCACGGCGCCGTACGCTTCAAGATAATACGAATAATACTTTTTCTCATTTGCGGTGCCGTCGCGCACTGCGGTCACAGCAGCGTCGAGGTCGCTCTTTTTATAGCGCGAAAAATCGCCGCCGTATTTGGCACCGAGATATGCGAGTATCTCGATCCAGCCGACGTGGTCGGCGCTGCCGTAAGTTTTTATATCGACGTCGGCACAGTCGGAAAGCGCCTGTGCGCAAACGTCAAAATCCACCCATTTTATATACTTTTTGTCTTCCGCGCCGCCGTCATCCGCCGCCAAAACGCTCGCGGGCAGGAGAAATAATACAATAATTATGCAAAAAATTTTCTTTATCATTTTCGTTCTGTAAAATTTATTTTTAAATATTTTGCACGCGCGCCGCGGAAAATATTACGCACGGCGCGTTTTTTCTTCGCTTGAATTTTCGGAAAATATACACTACGTTTCGATTTTTTAAACAAAAAATTTCGATAAATTTTACAAAAAATAAATTTTTTATAAAAAACGTGTTGACAAACACGGCGTTTTGGTATATGATAATAGCAATCTTGAGGATTTCGAGGGATAAACTCGTAAGAAAGGATAATTACAATGACGCGCAATTCCGTTAAAATGATGATGGATATGGCTATGGGCATGTGCATGTGCATGTCTATGATGATGCGCGCGAAAAATTTGTAATTATCGTATCTTTGGATTTATCATTCATAGAAAATTGAATGCGGTCCGGATGCGGGCCGCTTTTATTTTTTAAATCCCGAACAAAAAATTTTTAATAAACATTAAGGAGAAAATCACAATGAAAAAAATCGTATCTTTGATCCTCGCACTCACACTGCTCGCGGCGGCGCTTTTCGCATTTACGTCGTGCGGTACGCAAAAATCACACAAGATAGCGATCCCCAATGACACAACGAACGAAGCGCGCGCGCTCAAACTTCTTGAAGCGCAGGGCATCATCACACTCCGCTCGGGACTTGACACGACGGCGACAATCCGCGACATCGAATCCAATCCTTATAAGATAGAATTCGTCGAAGCTGCAGCCGAAACGCTCCCCAGAATCCTCAAAGACGTCGGCTATGCCATCATCAACTCAAACTATGCCATTGACGCCGGCATCACGCCGTTTGTAACGGAGGGAACGGATGTATCGTATCCCAACATCATCGCCGTTAAGGACGGCAACCAGACGACCGACAAGACAAAAGCTCTCGTCGCCGCCGTCAACAGCCAGGCCGTTAAAGACTACATCAACAACACGTACAAGGGCGCGATCGTATGCGACCTTACAAGTGTCGGCGACGGATTTGATTCGACGGTAGACTATGACGCTCTCGCCGGAACGACGATAAAGATCGCCGCTTCGCCCACACCGCACTCCGACATCCTTGAAGTTGCAAAAACACTGCTCGCAACGAAGAACATCACCCTTCAAATTAATGAATTCAACGATTACGTCGTTCCCAACCAGGTAGTTGAAAGCGGCGAATACGACGCGAACTACTTCCAGCACATTCCTTATCTCAATGACTTCAACGAGAAGAACAATACGCACATCGTCTCCGTTCTCGAAGTTCACCATGAGCCGATGGGAATTTACAGCGACACTTATACGTCGCTTGACGAGCTCAAAAAATAATGATACGTCTGCAAAACATTTGCAAAACATTTGACGACGCGGGCGGCAAAGTCGAGGCACTGAAAAACATCACGCTTGACATCGGAGACGGCGAGATATACGGCATCATAGGCATGAGCGGCGCGGGAAAAAGCACGCTTGTCAGATGCATAAATATGCTCGAACGTCCGACCGAAGGCGAGGTCGTCATCGACGGCGTCGAGATGAGCAAGCTCTCACCCGCAGAGCTGCGCAAAAAAAGGCGCGATATAACGATGATATTCCAGGGATTTAATCTTCTTATGCAGAAAAACTGCTTAAAGAACGTGTGCTTTCCGATGGAGATATCGGGGATGCCCAAAGACAAGGCAAAGACGCGCGCCATGGAACTGCTTGAGCTTGTCGGGCTTCCCGACAAAGCTCTGGCGTACCCTGCCCAGCTTTCCGGCGGTCAGCAACAGAGAGTTGCGATAGCGCGCGCTTTGGCGACAGAGCCGAAGGTGCTCCTTTGCGACGAAGCGACAAGCGCGCTCGACCCGAACACGACGCATCAGATACTCGAACTTATAAAGGATATAAACAAAAAGACGGGTATAACCGTCGTAGTCATCACTCACCAAATGAGCGTCGTAGAGGAGATATGCACCCACGTTGCGATCCTCGACAACGGCGAGGTCGTCGAAAGCGGGACTGTCGGTTCTGTGTTCTCAAGTCCGAAGTCAAACGCCGCAAAACGTCTCGTATTCCCGTCCGGAGAGGACGAGGAGGTCTCAAACCCCGAAAACGAAAAGCGGCTGCGCGTCGTATTCAACGGTGCAAAGGCGGCGTCCGCGCCGCTCATTTCTCAGATGGCGATAGACAAAGGTATACTTGTCAACATCGTGGCGGCGTCGACGCGAAGCATCGGCGACAGTACATACGGCTCGATGCTGCTCGGCATTCCGGGCGGCGACGAGGAAGTAAAGGCTGTCAAAGAGTATCTTGAAAGCGTTGCCAACATATCGGCAGAGGAGGTGTGAGAATGGATAATATCTTTACGCCCGAAACACTGAAAGTCATTCAGAACGAGATACCTCTCGCCGTGTGGGATACGCTTTATGTGACGATTTTATCAACGCTGTTCGCGTTTGTGATAGGGCTGCCGCTCGGCGTTCTGCTCGTCGTCGGCGAAAAGGACGGCGTCCGCCCGCTTCCCGTATGGCTCATGAAAACGCTTAACGTGATAATCAATCTGCTGCGTTCTATTCCCTTCCTGATCCTCATGGTGCTGGTGTTCCCGCTTTCCAGACTAATCATCGGCACGGCGGTGGGCACTACGGCGACGATAGTTCCGCTCGTGGTGGCGGCATTCCCGTTTGTCGCGCGGCTTGTCGAGAGCAGTCTGCGCGAGGTAAATCCAAACGTCATCGAGGCGGCGCAAAGCTTGGGCGCAACGCCTTTTCAGATAATAACGAAGGTCATGATACCCGAAAGCGTGCCGTCACTGATATCGAACATAACGATAGCGATAACGACGATCCTCGGTTATTCGGCGATGAGCGGAGCGATCGGCGGCGGCGGACTCGGAAAGATAGCCATCATGGACGGCTATTACAGGTTCAACACCATTTTGATGTTGATTCCGGTCATACTGCTGATACTGATAGTTCAGGGCTTCCAGAATCTCGGCACATTCCTCGCAACAAAATCGGATAAACGGCTCAAATAAACATAAAAAGACCGCCTCGCACGAGCGAGGCGGTCTTTTCTTTTTCAAATTATTCTGCGGCGTAAACGCTTACCTGCTTTTTGTTGCCGGAAATGCGCTCGAATTTGACCACGCCGTTTATAAGAGCATACAGAGTGTCGTCGCTTCCCTTGCCGACATTGTTGCCGGGACGGACATTCGTGCCTCTCTGTCTTACTATTATGTTGCCCGCGAGAACGGACGAGCCGTCGGATTTCTTAACACCGAGCCTCTGCGCGTTACTGTCGCGGCCGTTCTTTGTGGAACCGACGCCCTTTTTATGTGCAAAAAATTGCAAACTGAGCTTTAACATCTTGTCTTCCTCCGTTTCAAATATTCGACTTTACTCCAAGTCGTACGGTTTTTCCTCGACGTCCACGTCGAGATAGTCGTAATAATCTTCCATCATATCGCAGAGTTGCAGATAATAACTGTAAAACAGTCCCGAAATGGCAAACTGTTTTTCACCGGTCTCGGCGTATTCGGGGATAGCTTCTTTTGCCGTAACGGTGATGTCCGTCGTTTCGTCGTCGATCTCATACTTCACATCCGAAGCCCAAACGACCTCTATCGTGTTGATGATGAGCATCGTCATTGCCGAGATTGCGGCGCACACTATGTCCTTTCCGACTTCATCAAGTCCCGCGTGTCCGAATTCGTGAAAACCGTAATAACTGTCTCCGTCTTTGTAAAATACGACTCTTGTCATTTTGCGTACTTACGCGAAGATCTTGTCGATCTGTACCTTTGTGTAAGGCTGTCTGTGACCGATCTTCTTCTTTTCGTTCTTTTTGGACTTGTACTTTAAAACGTAAAGCTTTTTGCCTTTTCCGTTTTTAAGTACGTTTGCCGTAACGTAAGCGCCTTCAACCGTGGGCTTACCTGCGACGAAAGTCTCGCCCGATACGGCAAGGACTGTGTCGAATTTAACGGAATCGCCTTCCTCGGCGGCGAGTTTTTCAACAAAAATTACGTCGCCCTCCTGAACCTTATACTGCTTCCCGCCTGTTACTATTATCGCGTACACGAAAAGCACCTCTCTTTCATTATGACTCGCTAAATGAGGTAACACGGACGTGTTTTTATGACCTCAAAATTATGCGGCAGTTTATTTTATCACAAGCGCTCCCGTTTGTCAAGTGATAATATGCATTTTTTGAGCGAATATTTGAAAAAAGCACATTTTTTCGCAATAAAACAATGTCGTTATACGTTCAAATCATTGACACCGGTATGCGTTTGTGCTAAAA
>CAJONA010000105.1 GCA_905235755.1 uncultured Clostridia bacterium | reverse complement strand
GCTTTTTTATTTATTTTTTGTGACACTCTGCGCTCATCGGGCAGCTGCCGCAGCCGCAGCCGCAGCCGCAAGAGGAGCGCCCGCGGCGTTTATCTTTGATGAGTTTGACTACGATAGCCGCCACTATGCCGAGCAAAACAACGCTTATTATTATTGTGCCGAGATTTTCGGCGATCCACGTAAACATTTATCTCATCTCCCGTATAAATTATTTTGTTTTGACATTTGCCGTAAGTTTTGTCGATTCTTTGTATTTTTTGAAGAACAGCATATAAACGATAGCCGCAAGCACGAGGAGTGCGAAGATAAGTCCTATAACGCTGACGTTGCCTGTGAATATTCCGCCGAACTGATTTATCATCAGCGCGACTGCGTATGCAAATCCGCATTCATATGCGATAGCAAACCACGTCCATTTTGCGTTGTTCATTTCGCGCTTGATCGCGCCGATCGCAGCAAAGCAAGGAGCGCAAAGGAGGTTGAATACGAGGAACGAATATCCCGTAACGCCCGTGAATGCCTCTTTCAGCGC
Organism: uncultured Clostridia bacterium; assembly: GCA_905235755.1. Lineage (GTDB taxonomy): Bacteria > Bacillota > Clostridia > Oscillospirales > CAG-272 > RGIG6816. The sequence goes on along the minus strand of CAJONA010000105.1, from coordinate 5,562 downwards.
CTGATATACCGTAAGCTCGCCGCCGCCGTAAAGGATGCCCATCGTGCCGACAATGTTCTCCTTCGCCACAAGACCTGTGATCGAAGCGACAGTCGCCTGCCATGTTCCCCATCCGAGAGGAGCGAATATCCACGATATCGCGCCGCCTATCACAGCGAGTATCGAATTGCCGAGTTCGTCTTCTTCAAGCATACGGAATACGCCGTCGACAACGCCGAAGTAAGATGTGAACCAGACAAGTATTGTCGAAAGAAGGATTATCGTGCCTGCCTTTTTGATAAACGACCAGCCGCGCTCCCACGTCGAACGAAGTACGTTTGATACAGTGGGAAGGTGATACGGCGGAAGCTCCATAACGAACGGTGCGGGCTCGCCCGTGAACATCTTTGTCTTTTTGAGCATGATGCCCGAAACGATTATCGCCAGCATACCGATGAAGTACGCCGATGTTGCGACAAGAGCCGAGCCGCCGAACAGTGCGCCGGCGATCATGGCGATGAACGGCACCTTTGCTCCGCACGGGATGAATGTCGTCGTCATTATCGTCATTCGTCTGTCGCGCTCGTTTTCAATCGTTCTTGAAGCCATTATTCCGGGGATACCGCATCCCGTGCCTATGAGCATAGGGATGAACGATTTGCCCGAAAGTCCGAATTTACGGAAAACACGGTCGAGCACGAACGCTATACGCGCCATGTATCCGCACGCCTCGAGTATAGCGAGGAGCAGGAACAGCACGAGCATCTGCGGTACAAATCCGAGCACCGCGCCGACACCCGCGACAATACCGTCGAGGATGAGTCCTTCGAGCCAGTCAGCCGCGCCCGCGCTTTCAAGCGCGTCGCCGATGAGGACGGGTATACCGGGTACCCAAACGCCGTATGTCGACGTATCGGGAGCGCCGTAACCCTCTTTATATTCAGTGTTCAGGTATTCTTCGACAGCGGCGATGAGGTCGGCTTTTGTCGCGCCTTTATGTTCTGTGACTTCGAGCGTCTCTTCGTTCTCGGTAAAATACGATATGCTCGCGTTGTCCGGAGTCGCCGCAACGAGCGCTTCGAGCGCCGCCTTTGCGGCAGCTTCGTCGTATTCTTCATTTTCGAGATCGATGGCGTCGGCAATTTCGTCGTTGCCGTATTTTTCGGCGAACGCCGCGATCATCTCGTCGCTGTCGCCGTAGTTTTCGGCGGCTTCTTCATACTGCCTCGTGCCTATGCCGAGCAGATGCCAGCCGTCGCCGAACAGTCCGTCGTTCGCCCAGTCTGTCGCCGCCGAGCCGATGCCGACCATCGACAGCCAATAAACAAAGAACATTATGACGGCAAATATCGGCAGTCCGAGCCAGCGGTTCGTGATGACTCTGTCGATCTTGTCGGACGTCGAAAGTCCGCTCGTCTTTTTCTTTTTGTAGCACGCTTTGATCACAGATGCGATATATATGTATCTCTCGTTTGTGATTATGCTTTCGGAGTCGTCGTCGAGTTCTTCCTCAGCCGCCTTTATGTCGTTTTCGATGTGTTCGAGTTTCGAATCGGGGAGACTCAGCTCCGCCATGACCTTTTCATCGCGCTCAAACACCTTTACGGCGTACCAGCGCTGTTTTTCCTCGGGCAGATCGTGGACGATCGCCTCTTCTATGTGCGCTATGGCGTGCTCCACCGGCCCCGAAAAGCTGTGAAGCGGTATCGTCTTGCCGCTTTGCGCCGCTTCGATGGCGGCTTCGGCCGCTTCGGTTATTCCCGTGCCTTTGAGTGCGGAGATCTCCACTACCTTGCACCCAAGCTGGCGCGCCAGTTCCTCGGTGTCTATCTTGTCGCCGTTCTTCTGCACCACATCCATCATATTTATCGCGCACACGACCGGTATTCCCAGCTCGGTGAGCTGCGTCGTCAGATACAGGTTGCGTTCGAGGTTCGTTCCGTCGATGATATTGAGTATCGCGTCGGGGCGCTCGCCGATGAGGTAATTCCTCGCCACGACCTCTTCGAGCGTGTACGGTGAGAGCGAATATATGCCGGGCAGGTCGGTTATCACGACGCCGTCGTGCTTTTTGAGCTTGCCCTCTTTCTTTTCGACCGTTACGCCGGGCCAGTTTCCGACAAACTGATTTGATCCCGTCAGCGCGTTGAACAGCGTCGTCTTTCCGCAGTTGGGGTTGCCCGCAAGGGCAATTCTTAAATTCATAATGTTTTCTCCTTTCAAAACATGCAAGTCGTCATTCGGGTAATCGCCAGATGAGTTGTATTATTCCTCTATTTCGACCATCTGTGCGTCGGCTTTTCTGAGCGATAACTCGTATCCGCGCACTGTGATCTCGACAGGATCTCCGAGCGGCGCGACCTTGCGGACGTATATCTCCACCCCGCGCGTTATGCCCATATCCATAATGCGGCGCTTGATCGCGCCCTCGCCATGAAGCTTCACGACTTTTACGGTCTCGCCGATCTTGGCGTCTTTAAGCGTTTTCACAGTATTTTCCTCCTTATATATCATATCATTATCTTGCGTGCCATTTCGTCGTTTATCGCGACTCTGGACTCTTTGACCTTTACTATGACGTTTCCGCCGAGCGAGCTCACAACAGTGACGCTTGCCCCTACTGTAAATCCGAGATCTTCAAGATGTTTTTTTATTTCGGGCGTTCCGCCGATCTTTTTGACCGTGTTTTCTTCCCCGATATCCGCAAAGTTTAACGGCATCATATTATTTTGTTCCTTTCCGTTGTCGCGCTGTGATTGACGCGAGCTTGCTCGCCCGCAGTCTTGTCGGTTAGCACACGCTAACCATTATCATTATAGTTGCTCCGCGCTAACTTGTCAATAGATTTTTGAAAAATTTTTTATTTTTATGTCGGATTTTTTATTTACACGCGCCGTCTTTTGTGATAGAATAATTCCGCATAAAAAATTCAGAGGCTTTTATGGAAAATAAAAACACGGTAAAAAACTTCGTCATACTTGCGCTCGGCTCTATGATAGTTTCGTGCGCGATATACTTTTTCAAGATACCGAATAATTTTTTTACGGGCGGTTTCAGCGGGCTCGGAATGATACTCGGCGTATATATAAAGAATATAAGCACGTCGACGATAATCTGGATCATCAACGTCGTTTTCCTTGTCATCGGCTGGATAATCCTCGGAAGGTCGATAGGCATACGCACGATATACTGCACTCTTGTCTATGTGTGCTTCCTCGAGCTGCTCGATTTGCTGAAGCTCGACGAGAAGGTCGGCGTTCCGTTTACAAACGATATTTTGCTCGAACTCATTTTCGCTTGCCTGCTTGAAGCGATAGGACTTGCGATAGTTATCAAAAACGGCGGCAGCACGGGCGGCACGGTCATCGTGGCGCTGATCGTGCGTAAACTCGCAAAGCTCGACATCGGCTCCGCGATGATTTACGCCGACATTGTCATCGTCGGCGCGACGTTCTTCATATTAGACGTAAAAACGGGGATGTATTCGCTTTTGGGACTGCTCATTAAATCGCTCGGCTTAAAATATTTTACGGATATGTTCAACGACCGAAAGACGCTGATGATAGTGACAAAATGTCCCGACGAGATACTTCGCTACATAACCGAGACAATACACGGCACTGCGACGATTTGGGAAGGCAAGGGCGCGTTCGAAGGCGACGGCAGGACTGTCATCTTCGCCGTTATGACGGCGAAACAGTCGACAAAAGCGACTGCGTTCGCAAAAAAAACCGATTCCGAGGTGTTCATCGTAAAAAACAGCTCCCATGAGGTCTACGGCAGACACTTTATGGGAATCGGCGAATAAAAAATATTACCGCCTGCATAAAAGCAGGCGTTTTTTTGCGCGCGTTTCTTCCGTGCGCAGAAGTTTTTCCTCTCGCATTTGCGCGAGAGGATTGTAATTTTATTGCTCGCGCCGCTGTTTTTCTCACGCCGTGCGCGAAGGGGACGGTGTGCTTTTCTTTATCTGAAAGAAAAGGACTTTTCCTTCTCGCCCATTGGCGAGATGATTGTACTTTTCTTGCTCGCACAAGAAAAGCCACCAAAAGAAGTGCGCCGCTCCAAAGCCGCGGGGCTTGCGCAGTGCAGATAAAGCCGAGAGAATACGTCATTTGCCCTCGCCTGAAACATCGCCGCACGGCGGCTTTGGTTTCTAAATTTTGCTCCGCAAAATTTACCGGCGAAAACGAGATAAATTTTGCCATTCTCGACGCGCGAGATAATTGCTGATGTGTTTCTCGGGCGATTCGTGAATCGCCCCTACATTATAGCCGAAATCGTGCCGTAGGGGCGAAACACGGGAACCCCCAAAACTCACTTCGTTCGTTTAGGGGAACCCCTGCCGAATCGCCCATGTATCGCATTTTTCGCACCGCACGGTCTCGCGTGCCGCCGAAAATACGGTTTTATCATATATCATTGCGCGATGCGTGCAAGATGAGCGAGTCTGTACAAAATATATCTGCCGGAGAGCCGCATTGTTCGCACTATGCCTTTGCGCTTACGGCTTGATGAGCAATTGACCTCGGCGATATGTCGAGCCGGATGCGCTTGCGCACCGGAAGCGACACGAAATCGCCGAAGATGTGCAGCCGGCAAGAGCTTTCTTTTGTGCTTCTTTTCTTTCGCTCCCGAAAGAAAAGAGCAAGGAGCCCCTCGCGCACGTTGCGCGAGAAAAGCGGCGCGCGAAACGATGCGGCGCGGAAAAGATGGGCGCGCGGCGAAAAAGTGCGAAAAAAGATTTAAAGATTTGATTATTTGATTAAATAAAAAGGTGTATAGATTATGAGCTACTTTATCGACAACATTGACATAGCCGTTATCGGCGCGGGACACGCGGGAGTGGAAGCCGCGCTGGCGGCGGCTCGCCTCGGCTGCAAGACGGTGCTTTTCACCATATCGAACGACGCCGTCGCAAATATGCCGTGCAACCCTTCCATCGGCGGCACGGGAAAAGGTCAGCTCGTCTTTGAGATAGACGCGCTCGGCGGCGAGATGGGCCGTGCGGCGGACAAGGTAACGCTTCAAGACCGTATGCTGAACCAAAGCAAAGGCCCTGCCGTCCACTCAAAGCGCGTGCAGGCGGACCGCAGACTGTATCAGGATATAATGAAACGCACCGTCGAGCATACCGAAAACCTGTCGCTCGTGCAGGCGGAGATTGTCGACATTTCCGTCGACGAAAGCGGCGAAAAGCCGCGCGTGTGCAGGATAAAGACGATGCTCGGCGGCGTTTACGATACAAAAGCCGTCGTCGTCTGCACCGGAACATACCTCGACTCGCGCGTGATAATCGGAGAGTTCACAAAGCCGTCCGGCCCGGACGGGATGCACCCCGCCAAATACCTCACCGACGCTCTCGTGCGTCTCGGCGTCAAGATAATGCGATTTAAAACCGGCACGCCGCCACGTATCGACGCGCGAAGCGTCGATCTTTCCGTGCTTGAACGGCAGGAAGGCGACCCCGTAACGCCGTATTCGGCGGACACCGACGTGTCCGAACTCGACGCGCGCCCGAAACTGCCGTGCTACATCGCGTATACAAACGAAAAAACGCATAAAATAATCCGCGACAATATC
>CAJONA010000104.1 GCA_905235755.1 uncultured Clostridia bacterium | reverse complement strand
GCGGTTCTTTCAATTGTTTTTTCATCCATTTCGGCGGTCGCGGCATGGAAAATATACGCGAGCAAAGGCGACCTTTCCGGCAATTTGAGAAATTTAAGAATGTTTTCATCTTTTATGTTCGTCATCGACATAATAATATGCGTCGCATTCGGACTGTTAACACTTGACATGACATTCGTTCTTGCATTTCTCGGCAATGATTTTTTCGAAAAACTCGGCGACGTTATCACAGAAGCGGGGCAGGAGATTCCGCAGGAATTCGAACAGATCAACGAATTCTGGAACACATTGGGACCGATCTTTTTGGTCATCTTTCTCGTGATAATGGTTGTCGCAATCGTATTGTGTGTGATGTCGATTATAATGTACTCGCGTTCGAAAAAATATTTGATCGAGCTTTCCGATAAGACGTACGGACACGAAAAGGCACTCACTGTCCCGCCGGTCAAACTTCTTTATGTTTTCGGCGTCATTGTGGCGTTATTTGGAGTTACCGAGCTCATATCCGGCTCCGCTTCAAGTGTGATCGTGATTTTTAGGGGCGTGTTCCTTTTTACTCAGGGTATGGTGTTCAACGAGATCAAAAAGGCACTCGATTGATTTTATCGAAAAAACCACGCGGTTCCGCGTGGTTTTTAAGTTATTAGATCAATTAAATGCAGATATGTGCGTTTTCGTCGGCAAAGGCGTTCGGACCCGGATCGGACAGAGAAAAATATATCGGATGAAGAAAAAATATACATATATGTTTTTTGTTATTGCGATCATATTTGTACACAAAAAATCGGCGGGCAAAGGTCCGCCGGTCTTTTTTACTTTGAGAATATTACGAGCGCTCTGCCGCTTTGAATTTTGAGTGCAGCGAACTCATCCGTTATGACGTTGCTGACGCCGAGCGGGAAATTCCCATCGAGCGTCGCGTCTTTGAGAGTGTATTTCGCACCGACGAGCGTTACTCCGACGCATTTGCCGCCATAGGCTAACAGGGAAAAGTACCCCTCTTTCTTTTTGAAAACGGCGTCGCCCGAAACTATCATCGCTTCATTCGACGCGTCGGCAAGGACGGCGCGCACGCCCTTTGAATGAGCGTATGCGAGCGATTGAATGTTTGCGACGGTGTGGTCGAGCCGACCGCCTATCCCGCCGGCTATGAATATGTCGTCTGCGCCGCGCGATATCGCTTCCTTTATGCAGAGCATCGTGTCGGTGTCGTCCTTTTCGCACGGAACGCGGACGATGTTTTCAAATTCCGGGGCGTTTCCGTGGTCGAAATCGCCGATGACCTCGTCAACCGTAAGCCCCGCGGCTGCTGCCGCTTCATACGATGCGTCGGCACACAGCACAACGTCGAACTTTCTTCCTTTTATAATATCGGAGAGAGCGCCCTCGATGTACGGCGTTATTATCAGACAGGTCATTACGCTTCCTTTTTGATCTGCGGTATGCGCGTCACGGGAAGAGCAACAATGGCGGTGATGATGATCTCGGGTATCATATGGCATCCGTTATATATGATCGAATAAACGAGCGACAATCCCACTCCGCTGAAATTGCTCATTATAGATTTGCTTATTGCCAAGTCCTTGATCACAGTATCCGTGAAGAACCATTCCGCCCAAGCGCCGTAGAATATCACACCGCTGAGTACGTGGAAAGCGTAGCATACAAGAAGAGCAACTGTGCCGCCGGCGATGATCGCCGCCGTTTTGTTCTTTATGATGTTTCTGAAAATGCCGCCGAGACCGAGCGATGTATACGCCGCGATATAATCAATGATTATTATAATAAACGCGATGACGACGGTAAATCCGGATTCCGGAAGGAACAGCCCGACGATTACTCCGGCAGAGCCGTGTATGAGGGAAATCACGATTTGTATCACGGAATAGGTGAATGCCGAAAACAGTCCCCAGCGCAGCCCGTACATATACGATATTATTATTATCGGCAGCATACTTGCCAGAGTTATCGTACCGCCGAACGGCAGGTTCAAAAACGGTATGAATTCGCACACAACGGCAATCATCGTTGAGATCGCTATCAATACTGCCGATGTCGTCAATCTTTTTACGTTTGTCTTTTGCATAAAAACCTCGCTTAAATAAAAATTTACCGCAAACGATAACGTCGCGGTAAATGTAAAGCGTAAAACGTAATCTTTCCTACGACGGCATTATCCGTATCAGGTCATAGGGTTCGGGAATATCCCGTCTCAGCCGCTATGCAGCACCCCCGATTATTCAATTGCGGTGCCTTTATAATACACCCGTTTTTAAAAAAAGTCAATGTTTTTCCGATAAAAATGTTATTTTTCGGCAAACTATTTTTACGATGAGCGATTTTTTTCAAATTAGCAATTGATATATAAAAAAATGAAAAAAATTTTCCAAAAACTATTGACAAAACATCAAAACAGTGATAAATTTATATCAGAGGTTAGCACTTGACACGTTAGAGTGCTAAAAAATATGGGAGGAAACGAAATTGAGCAAAGATTTGACAAGCGGCAACGAGCTCAGCCGCAGAAAAAAACAAATTCTACGCTCTGTCATCGAAGCGCACATATCGCTCGGTGAGCCCGTGGGATCGAAATATCTTGTTACGAGTGCCGAAATACCTTTCTCGTCAGCCACGATACGAAACGAAATGGCCGAACTTGAAGCGCTCGGTTATCTCGAACAGCCTCACACCTCTTCGGGCAGAGTCCCGACAAAACTCGGATACCGTTTTTATGTAGACAGCCTTATGGAGAGCTACAAGCTGACAGCTTCCGAAATAATAACGCTGAACAATATGCTCAAAAACAAGATAGGCGAACTCGATACGATCTTGCAGAGCGCGTCAAAACTTGTCGCGTCGCTGACGAATTACCCGACGGTCTCCGTCAAGGCGATATCGAACGAAAATCTTGTCAGTCGCTTTTCGTATATGCCTCTCGGAGAGAACGATTTTCTTCTCGTGATGCGGCTTACGGACGGCAGCGTAAAATCAAATCATATCAAGACAGAGTTTTCCCTCAGCGACGACATACTCGACTTGCTGATCGAAGAACTGAACACATACGTCGCCAACGTCGATCCGGAACAGATAACGCTCCCGATGATGATGCAGCTTGAAAAGCGGCTGGGCGACGCGGGAAAGCTCGTAGAGCTTGCGATAAAAGCCGTCTATGAAACGACAGTCGCCGCGGACGACAACAACGTCAGGTTTGAGGGCGTCGGAAAACTGCTCGAATATCCCGAATTTTCAGATGTTGAGAATATGAAGACAGTCCTTAAAATGATGGAAGACAAGGACGGCATCATAAATCTCATGAAAGAGGGCGACGCCGATAAAGTCAACATCGTCATAGGCGAGCCCGACGATAAGATAGCGGAGCATTCGGCGTTTATCTTCCGCAAGCTCGTCGTCGACGGAAAGACAGTCGGCGCGATAGGCGTGTTCGGCCCGAGCCGAATGGACTATTCGAAGGTCGTCTCGACCGTCGAATACCTGTCGGAGCAGATAAGCCGAACGCTCGGAAACGCGCTGCCGGAGAAAAAATCGGACGACGATACGGGCGGCGCTTCTTAGCGGCGGAACGAACAGATGAACATTTCGGCTTTTTTGAGCCGGGAAAGGACGATATATGGTCGACGAAAAAACGACGGACGAAACCGTTTCTGAAAATAAAGACGTAAAAGAAGAACAAGACGTCAAAAAAGAACAAAAACAAAAAAATGAAATAAAGGCGGAGATAAAAAAACTCGTCGCCGAACTCGAAAGCGTAAAAAAGGAGAACGGAGAGCTGAAAGACGAACTTGCGTCGGAAAAGGATAAGTATCTCAGAATGCTCGCGGAATATGACAATTTCCGCCGCCGTTCGCAAAAGGACAGGGAAAACGTGTACGCCGACGCATACAGCGAGGCTTTGAGCGAGATCTTGCCCGTGCTTGACAATATCGAGCGCGCCATGAGCTATTCCGACAGCGGCAGCTTTTCCGACGGAATGAACATGATCGTCAGCCAAATAGCGGCGGCCATGGAAAAACTCGGGATCGAAAAATTCGCGGAAGCGGGCGAAAAATTCGATCCGATGCTTCACAACGCCGTTATGCATATCGAGGACGAAAGCATGGACGAGAACGTCATAGCTGAAGTTTTCCAAAAGGGCTATAAAAAAGGCGACAGGATAATCCGTCACGCCATGGTAAAAGTGGCAAACTGATAAAGTAAATAAAAAAATTCACATACATTTTGGGAGGAAACACATTATGGCAAAAATTATAGGAATCGACCTTGGTACAACAAACTCGTGCGTGGCCGTTTATGAAGGCGGAGAGCCGATCGTTATAACAAATCCGGAGGGCGCGAGAACGACTCCGTCTGTCGTCGCATTTTCAAAGAACGGCGAAAGAATGGTCGGTCAGGTCGCAAAAAGACAGGCTGTTACAAACGGCGAACAGACGGTTATGAGTATAAAGAGACATATGGGCTCGGATTATAAAGTGGATATCGACGGCAAAAAGTACACGCCGCAGGAGATATCCGCGATGGTGCTTCAGAAACTGAAGGCAGACGCCGAGGCTTACCTCGGTACGACGGTAAATCAGGCTGTCATCACAGTCCCCGCATATTTTACCGACTCACAGCGTCAGGCGACAAAGGACGCGGGCAAGATAGCCGGACTCGAAGTGCTCCGTATCATCAACGAGCCGACGGCGGCTGCGCTCGCTTACGGCGTCGACAAAGAGGGCTCGGAACAGAAGATAATGGTATTTGACCTCGGCGGCGGCACGTTCGACGTATCTATCCTTGAGATATCCG
>CAJONA010000103.1:3048-7867 GCA_905235755.1 uncultured Clostridia bacterium | reverse complement strand
CATCGGAGTCATCGTTTTTTCCTCTTTCCGTGATAATTATTTGTTTTCATTTGCCCATTTTTGCGGATTTGTTTTTATATAATTGCAAACTTCGGACATATCGTTTTCGCTTCTGATAATATGTTCGTAATACCCGCGTTGCCAAAAATCAAGATCAGGTTTTATTTTATGACTTTCTTTGGACACGGTCGATTTGAAAAAACCGATTATTTTTGACAATTCAGACCTTTTTTGTAGGGGCGATTCACGAATCGCCCGTTCGGCATCGTGCAGAACGACGATAAAATGAACGTGATCCGGCATTATAACATAATCCGAAATCGTAACATTTTTATATTTATCAGATAGCACATAAAGCGTATTTTCCGCGATTTTTCCGAAATTTGTCAATTTCACAGCGGGCGATTCGTGAATCGCCCCTACGACAATGTCTGACAATATTCGTCGACGGTCGCGCGTGCATACCGTTATAAAATATGCGCCGTTTGAGGAATAATCAAAATTTTCAAGGCGCAGTTGCTTGCGCTTTTCAAACGTATCATTCCTATCCATTTTATTATTCCACATCGCCGTATAGTGCGAACGCCGCGGCGTCTGAAATTTTTACGTTGATAAATTTGCCTTCGAGCGACGCGTCGCCATCGAAAAGCACTATTTTGTTTCCTTCTGTGCGGCCCGTCAGTTTTTCGCTGTTCGTCTTGCTCGCGCCCTCGCAAAGCACGCGCACCGTCTTGCCGATATATTCGCGGTTTTTCGCCTCGGCTATCGATTCCTGAACTTTCAGCAGGCGCGACAAGCGCTCGCCCTTCGTCTTTTCGTCTATCTGGTTTTCCATCACGGCGGCGGGCGTACCCGTGCGCTTTGAATATATGAACGTAAAGAGCATATCGTATCCGACTTTTTTCACTGCGTCGAGCGTTTGCTCAAAATCCGCCTCCGTCTCGCCCGGGAAGCCGACGATTATGTCGGTGCTTATCGCTATATTCGGCATCTTTTGGCGCATATAGTCGATAAGCGATAAATACTGCGCCATATCGTAGCGGCGGTTCATCGCGCGTAGGAGCGTGTCGCTGCCAGATTGCAGCGGCAGATGAAACTGCTTTGCGATGTGTTTTTCCTCCGCCATGACGTCGATCAGCTCCTTCGACGCGTCTTTCGGATGACTCGACATAAATCTGATTATATAATCGCCCTCAACAGCCGAGATGCGGCGGAGAAGCGTCGCAAAATCGCACTTCTCGTCGAGGTCCTTGCCGTACGAATTGACGTTTTGCCCGAGGAGCGTTATCTCCTTGTATCCGTCGGCAACAAGCTCTCGCACCTCACGAACGATTTCCTCGGGACGGCGCGAGCGCTCGCGTCCTCGCACGTACGGGACGATGCAGTAAGTACAAAAGTTATTGCAGCCGTACATTATGCTCACCCATGCCTTATACCCGCTCTCGCGGTGCACGGGCAGCCCCTCGGGAACTGTCGCGTCGCCCGTGTTTGAGACGAACATACGCTTCCCTTTTTCCATAACGCCGCAAATTATCTTCGGCAGGTCAAATATCTTTTCCGTGCCGAATACAAAATCGACGTACGGATAGCTGTGCTTTATCTTTTCGCTCATATCGGATTTTGACACCATGCAGCCGCCTATGCCGATGATGAGGTCGCGGTTTTTCTCTTTGAAGTGCTTGTATCCGCCCGTTATCGACAGCGCGCGCTTTTCCGCGTGATCGCGCACAGCGCACGTGTTGACGATTATTATATCGGCGTCCGCCTCGCTTTTTACGAGAGTGTAGCCCATTTCTTCGAGCATGCCGGCGATACGCTCGCTGTCGGCTTCGTTCTGCTGACAGCCGTATGTGACGACGCAGGCGTTTCTGCGCGCGCCGAGCAATTTTGCCGCCTCGTTTTTTTCTTTTACGCGCAAGGTGTATTCAAGACGCTCGTTGTTTTCTTCATTTGTAAAAATATGTGATGCCATTTTATTTCCGATCTGCGATAATTCGCCAATATAATTACTCAATTTATATTATATATCAACTTAATTATATAGTCAAGACAAGATAACAAAAATATTCCCGCCGTTCGGCGGGAATACACAAATTATTCTTACTTAAAGCGATATTTTGACAGTCTCGCCCGCGCCGATCTTGATCGGTTCTTTACCGACGGAGAGCCATACATCTATCTGCGTCGGATTGTAGAACACAGTACCGTCCGCCGATCTTTTCAGCTGCTTTTGCGCTTTTATATAGTCCATTATCTCGACGTTTGTCGCAAACCAAATGTCGTGCGAGTATTCGCTAAGGCGTTTTATATAGCCTTCAAACACGTCAAAATCGACAGCCGCGTCTTTTTGCGTAAATTCGTAGCTGTGCCCCCAGATATAGAGCAGTCCTCCCGCGCGCCACGGCGCTTTTTCGATGTTGTAGATGAACTGATCTATCTGCTTTTCACAGTCGTTGTGATGGCAGGTCGGGTGCCATGTGAGAAAATCATCGGGGACGACGAAATTATGCGTCGAAGCCGTCGTTCTGCCGTATTCGATGCCTGCGATCTTCATCGCCGCCAGCGTGTCGGCGTTGTACGTTCCGTACGGAAACGCCATGCCGCGGACGAGCTTTCCCGAATATTTTTCGAGCGCTTCTCTGTCGCTGATGAGCTCTTCGTACTGGTCTTTTATCGTCATTCTTTCGAGGTGCGGGTGGTGATATGCGTGGCACGCTATCTCATGCCCCTCGTAAAGCGTCTTTATCTCATCGCGCATGATACAGTATTCATCTCTGCCGCTGTTCAGATTTGCGGAATAAAGGTTGAACGTGCATTTTGCACCGTATTTGTTGAATATCTCGACAAGACGGCGATCGTCTGTCCGTCCGTCGTCATAACTGAATGTAACGGCGTAATGCTTGCCGTTCGGGTATACGTCAAATGTGATCATTGGATAAATGTCCTTTCATTTTATGATTTAATTTTACCACATAATATTTATTTTTCAAGCAAAAATGTGAATTTTTGATCAAATTCAGCATTATTTATTGTCAAACGCGCTTAAAAGTGATATAATTTATTATAGTAAAAAATCGCGGAGGAAAGTATGAAAAACATCCTCACCGTTTTCGGCACTCGCCCCGAGGCGACGAAAATGTGCCCGCTCATACTCGAAATGAAGCGGCGCGCGTCGCTGAAAACGCTCGTTTGCATAACGTCGCAGCATAAAGAAATGCTCACGCCGGTGCTCGACTTTTTCGGCGTTGAACCCGACTTCGATCTCGACATAATGCGCAGCGGACAGACGCTTTTTGACATCACCGAAAAAACTCTCGACGGACTGAAAAAGATCATTGACACGGTCCGCCCCGACGTCGTGGCGGTCCACGGCGACACGACGAGCGCTTTTGCGGCGGCGCTGTGCGCGTTCTATATGAATATTCCCGTCGCACACGTCGAAGCGGGACTGCGCACGCACGACGTTCTCTCCCCGTATCCCGAGGAATTCAATCGCTCGGCGATAGACAAGATATCGAAATACTGCTTTGCGCCGACTGAGCGCTCGGCTGAGAATCTGCGCCGCGAGGGCAAGCGAGACGATGAAATATTCGTCGTCGGCAACACGGCGATAGATGCTTTAAATTACACCGCCGATCCGTCCTTTTCAAGCGAGATCATCGAAAAATCAAAAGGCAAAAGGCTCATCACCGTGACGGCTCACCGCAGGGAGAACATCGGCGTAAATATGGAAAACATGTTCGGTGCAATAAACGACATCACAGAGGCGTTCCACGACGTTATGATAGTTTATCCCGTGCACAAAAATCCCGCTGTACGCGCGTATGCGGAAAAGATACTCGGCAAGAATGAGCGCGTCATTCTCTGCGAACCGATGAACACCGTCGAGTTTCATTCGACTCTCCTCCACTCATATCTGACGCTGACCGACAGCGGCGGAATTCAGGAGGAGGCGCCGTCTCTCGGATGTCCCGTCGTCGTAATGCGCGACACGACCGAGCGCCCCGAAGCGATAGAAGCCGGGACGGCGGTGCTCGCGGGAACAGGCAAAAAAGAAATCTTCGACGCGGCGGCGAGAATACTCGGCGATTCGTCCGTTCACGACAAGATGAAAAGCGCAAAAAATCCGTTCGGCGACGGAAAGACATCGCTTAAAATCTCCGATATACTTGAAAAAATTTAAAAAAACATTTATAATTAAACACATAATACGCTAAGGAGATATTTTTATGAAGGTACTTCTGACAGGCGGAGCCGGCTATATCGGCTCGCATACAGCCGTCGAGCTTGCAAAACTCGGGCATGATATCGTCATCGTCGACAATTTTTCAAACAGCAAGCCCGAGGTGTTGAACAGGCTGAAAACGATAATCGGGCACGAGGTCAAGTTTTACGAGGCGGACGTGTGCGACAACGATGCGCTTGAAAATATATTCGCAAAAGAAAACATCGAGGGCGTCGTGCATTTCGCAGGGCTGAAAGCTGTCGGCGAATCGTGCGTAAAACCGCTCGAATACTACCGCAACAACATCGATTCAACGCTGTCCCTGCTCGAAACGATGAAAAAATTCGGCGTCAAGAACATCATATTCTCGTCGTCGGCAACTGTCTACGGCGCGCCCGACGAAGTGCCGATAGACGAGGACGCCGTCGTCGGCAGATGCATAAATCCATACGGCTGGACGAAATATTTCAATGAGGTGATACTCTCCGACGCGGCGAAGGCCGATCCTTCCCTTTCCGTCGTGCTGCTGAGATATTTCAACCCCGTCGGCGCGCACGAGAGCGGCCTCATCGGCGAAGATCCCGCGGGCATACC
>CAJONA010000103.1:0-3022 GCA_905235755.1 uncultured Clostridia bacterium | reverse complement strand
ACCTCAACGTGTTCGGCAACGACTACAAAACGCACGACGGCACAGGCGTGCGCGACTATATCCACGTCGTCGACCTCGCAAAAGGCCACGCATACGCAATAGATTATGCGGCGAAAAACAAAGGCGTCGGCATATTCAACCTCGGCACGGGAACGGGATACAGCGTGCTCGATATGGTGAAAGCGTTTGAAAAAGCGTCCGGCGTGACGATCCCGTACAAGATAACGGCTCGCCGCCCGGGCGACGCGGACGAATGCTACGCCAACCCGAAAAAAGCCGAGGCGGCTCTCGGCTGGAAGGCGGAAAAAACGCTTGAAGATATGTGCCGCGACGTTTGGCGCTGGCAAAAAAACAACCCGCAGGGATATTGTTGAGTTATGAGTTCCGCAGTCGCGGAACGTTATAAGCATATGGCGTTATGATCCGCTTTGCGGAGTTATGAGCGCTATGCGCGTTTTGAAAAGACAATACCGGCTGAAACACTCATTTCAGCCGGTATTCTGTTATTTATTTTGGGAGTACACTTCTTTCATAGCGCATTTTTATACATCGCAGATGTAGACGCCCTCTTCGCCGTCGGTGTCGAGCATGCAGACCTTTATCTTCTCGCTTTTTGACGTCGGAACGTTCTTGCCCACATAGTCGGGGCGGAGCGGAAGTTCCCTGTGTCCTCTGTCGATGAGGACGGCGAGCTGTATCGCCTTCGGGCGCGCAAATTCAAACACGGATTCGATAGCCGCGCGCACCGTGCGCCCCGTGAACATGACGTCGTCGACCAAGATGACCGTTTTGTTCGTTATGTCGCACGGAAAATGACAGTCTCCCGTCATTATTTGTTTTTTCTCGGGAGAAATATCGTCGCGGTGGAGCGTGATATCGAGCCATCCGCACGGAACGTCCCTGCCCTCGAATGTCTTTATGTTGTCGCAAAGCATTTTTGCAAGCGGGATGCCGCGGCTCTTTATGCCGAGAATGCATATATCATCCACGCCGCCGTTGCGCTCGATTATCTCGTGCGTGATTCGCGCCATCGCACGGTGCAGCGCCGTCTCATCAAGGATCTTTGCTTTGTAGTTCATAAAATGACACCTGATCTTCCTTTACATATTTTTTGAAAGCATATTCTTTATAAAATTTTTCGGTTTACACACTTATACTCGATCTTATTTCTTCTGTGCAATATTTTTCGATTATCGGGTATGCGACGTCGCGCAAAAATTCCTCCGTCTGCGAAACACTGCGCCCGATGAATTTTGACGCGTCGAGGCTTGCTTTTATCTCATCTTCGGTAAGACCGAACAGCTCGTCCGCCGCTATGCGGCTGATGAGGTCGTTTTTTCCGCCGTTCATCTTGATTTCCGTAGCCGCCGCCTGCGAATGAACGCGGAGCGCTTCGTGAAGCTGTTGACGGTTGCCGCCGCGTTTGACGGCTTCCATCATGATGTTTTCAGTCGCCATAAACGGAAGTTTTTCGTCGAGACGGCGCTTTATGACGTTCTCGTACACCACGAGCCCCGACGTTATGTTTATATAAATGTTCAATATTGCGTCCGTCGCAAGAAAAGCCTCGGAAACCGCAAGGCGTCTGTTAGCCGAATCGTCGAGCGTGCGCTCGAACCACTGCGTTCCCGCAGTCAAGGCGGGATTGAGAGAATCTGTAATAACGTATCTCGCCAGCGCGGTCATGCGTTCGCAGCGCATCGGATTTCTCTTGTACGGCATCGCCGACGAGCCTATCTGATCTTTTTCGAACGGCTCCTCGATCTCCTCGAAAGATTGCAAGATCCTAAGATCGTTTGCGAATTTTGACGCGCTCTGCGCAATACCCGACAGCGCGCCGAGAAAATACGCGTCGACTTTTCTCGAATACGTCTGTCCCGACACGGCGACGCACCGGTCAAAGCCCATTGCGTCCGCGATCGTTTTTTCGAGTTTTTTCACTTTTTCCTCATCGCCGCCGAAGATGTCCATAAAGCTCGCCTGCGTGCCGGTCGTCCCTTTTTGCCCCAAAAACGCGAGGTTTGAAAGCTGAAAATCGAGATTTTCGATATCCATTATAAGCTCGTTCATCCAAAGCGTCGCGCGCTTGCCGACCGTCGTCGGCTGAGCGGGTTGAAGATGCGTGTATGCAAGACACGGGAGCGCCTTGTATTTTTCGGCAAAAGAAGCGAGATTTTTTACGACCTGCGCCGCCTTTTTTATGATGATCTTCGACGCTTCGCGCAAAATTATAACGTCCGTGTTGTCTCCTACGTAGCACGACGTCGCGCCGAGATGGATTATACCCTCCGCCTTGGGACACTGCTTGCCGTATGCGTAAACGTGGCTCATAACGTCGTGGCGGCATTCTCTTTCCCGCTTCTCGGCGACGTCGTAATTTATGTCGTTCTTGTGTTTTTCAAGCTCCGCTATCTGCTCGTCGGTAATGTCGATCCCGAGCGCCTTTTCGGCTTTTGCGAGTTCTATCCACAGTCTGCGCCACGTTCTGAATTTGAAATTCTCGGAAAAAACGTACTGCATCTCGCTTGAAGCGTATCGCGTCGAAAGCGACGAAACGTAAGTGTCTTTTACATCCATTTTATTACCTCATTTATTCTTGTTTATAATGCGCTCGATGACTTTTCCGCTTGACTCGTCCTCATAACGCGCACAATTCTTCTTAAACAGAGTCGAAAATACAGCTATGCGCGGCAAAAAAGCATAAAAAAACCATTTGCCTATTTTAATTATACTTTATATAAATTATAATGTCAAGGGCATTATGCGCTTTTAAGCACATAATGCCCTTCCGTTTTTATTTAATATTGCCGCTCTTTTCGGAGTTGTTTATTCTTTTTTCTTTTTTACCGCGAAAAGCCCGATCGCCATGGCAGCCGCGCACACGCCGAGCGCTGTCCCGACAGTGCTTTTGCAGCCGCCGCTCTCCGTCGTCGCTTCAGTCGTGGATTCTGTCGTTGCCGTCGTTTCCTCGGTGGTCGTTGCAGTTTCGGTCGTCGCTTCGCTACCTACAAGAGGGCACACC